>JAGORP010000128.1 GCA_018062725.1 Flavobacterium sp. | reverse complement strand
GGGTAAATAATTTTTGATCTTTAGTCGCAATTACAATGAGATTTCCTTCTTCTCCAAATTTGTCTAAAAAGTTGTTGTAATCGATATTGACTTTGTCATCGGCCGGAATAAGATTAGCTTCTGTTTGTGTAAATTGAATGTTTTTCCACTGTAAGGCAAAAAAAACGGTTATAAGTGATACAATTACTACTATTGTAATTCTATTTCTCAATATTACTCGCGCGATAAACTCCCAAAAACCAATACTTAGTAATTTTTTCATAGATAATTAAAGTGCCTACAAAGGTAAATAAAACCTATAAAAGTAAAATGAATAATAACAAACTTTTAATTTTTAAATAAATCTGTAGTTTCTGTTTTTATTTGATTAGTTATTTTGTCATCTTTGTGTTTGTAATTTGTGAATTTCACTATGAAAAAACTAAAAAATGCCGTTTTCTATTTTGCTGTAACAGGGGTGTTTATAACCTTAATGTACTGGATTGTCGGAGAGGGGAAAGGATTAGAAATTGGGCGAAAAATAATTGCTCCAAATACAAAAAATACACATTGGAATGATTTTTTAGAAGCATTGGGTCATAATTTGCAGCATCCATTAGCCATTTTATTAGCACAAATTATTACGATTATTGTAATTGCTCGTTTTTTTGGTTGGATTTTTAAAAAAATTGGACAGCCTTCTGTAATTGGCGAAATAATTGCTGGTATTTTTCTCGGTCCTTCATTGGTAGGGATGTATTTTCCAGAGTTTTCTCACGTTTTATTTCCAACAGAATCGCTTGGGAATCTTCAGTTTTTAAGTCAAATTGGTTTAATTCTTTTCATGTTTGTTATTGGGATGGAATTGGATTTAAAAGTCCTCAAGAATAAAGCCAATGACGCTGTAATTATAAGTCATGCAAGTATCGTTATCCCATTTGCTTTGGGAATGCTTTTAGCGTATTATGTCTATCATAAATTTGCACCTGTAGGGGTAGAGTTTTTGTCGTTCAGTTTGTTTATGGGAATTGCCATGAGTATTACGGCATTTCCTGTTTTAGCCAGAATTGTGCAAGAAAGAGGGATTCACAAAACAAAATTAGGAACCATTGTAATTACTTGTGCTGCTGCCGATGATATTACAGCTTGGTGTTTGTTGGCTACTGTAATTGCAATTGTAAAAGCCGGTTCATTTGTGAGCGCGCTTTATGTTATAGGGTTGGCGATTTTATATGTGCTAATGATGTTGTTTTTGGTTAAACCTTTCTTGAAAAGAGTAGGGGATTTGTATTCCAACAACGACAATTTGAGTAAACCAGTTGTGGCAATTTTCTTTTTAACCTTGATCATCTCTTCTTATTGTACCGAAGTAATTGGGATTCATGCTTTGTTTGGCGCTTTTATGACAGGTGCTATTATGCCCGATATTGCTAAGTTTCGAAATATTTTTATTGATAAAGTCGAAGATGTTGCCCTAATTTTGTTATTACCGTTGTTTTTTGTTTTTACGGGATTACGTACGCAAATCGGACTGATAAATGATCCTTATTTGTGGAAAATTACGGGATTCATAATATTAGTTGCTGTCGTGGGTAAATTTGTGGGAAGTGCCTTGGCTGCAAAATTTGTTGGTCAAAATTGGAAAGATAGTTTGACTATTGGTGCTTTAATGAATACACGTGGATTGATGGAATTAGTGGTCTTAAACATCGGATATGATTTGGGAGTACTAACTTCTGAAATTTTCACCATGATGGTTATTATGGCTTTGGTTACCACTTTTATGACTGGGCCTGCCTTAGATTTAATTAATTTTATGTTTAAGACGAAAAATGTGGTAGTTCCTGAAATAGAAGAAGCCGTTAACAAATTCAAAATACTTATTTCGTTTGGAAACTACGAAAAAGGAAAATCGCTCCTAAATGTTGCCAATGCCCTTACCAAAAAGCAAAAAGAAAGCGCAGCATTAACAGCAATGCATTTGTCTGTAAGTGATGAGATTCATGGGTTTAATATCGAAGAATATGAAAAGGAAACTTTTGAGCCAATTTTAGAAAAATCGAAGTTACTTAACCTAGAAATCAAAACCATTTTTAAAGCGACCACAGATATTGAAAATGATATTGCCGAAATTGCCAAACAAGGGGATTATGATTTGTTGTTAGTCGGATTAGGGAAGTCAATATTTGAAGGAACTATTTTAGGGAAAGTACTCGGTTTTACGACAAGAATTATTAATCCGGATCGATTATTAGATAAATTAACCGGTAAAGAAGGCTTGTTCTCCAACTCCATTTTTGATGAAAGAACGCGTCAAATTATTGCCAAAAACAAAACGCCACTTGGAATTTTAGTCGATAATGAATTGCAATCGATTGATAAGATTTTTGTTCCTTTTTTTAATGCAGATGATGCTTTTTTGGTAGATTATATCCAGAAGTTCGTTTATAACAACAATTCACGAATTAATGTTGTTGATGTGAAAAACCAAATTGAAAGCAACTTTTTAATTAAAAATGCCGTTGAAACGTTAGATAAAAACTATCCAGACAATATCATTTTCGTAAATGAAAATCAGGTTACCAAATCATTTTTAGTCAAACAAGACTTAATGTTGGTGAGTTTGGAGAGTTGGAAAAAACTAGTGGAAACTAATAATTTATGGTTGAGTAATTTGCCTTCGGTTTTAATTATTAAACCCTAAATTAATTTGAATACTCAGTTTTAAAGCAATATTATCTTCGATGGAAGGTAATTGATTCGGTCCATAGCGGTAGAAAGCCGTAAATCCGATTCCTTTGAAGATTTGATTCAGCTCAAAACCTGATTCATAAAATCCATGTTCAAGGGTTTTAAATTCGAAGCCCAAGTGACGTTCTTTGTGTTCTAATTCTCCAATTCCATAACGAGAAACTAATGAAAATACAGGTTTTATTTGTCTGCTAATTTCAAACTTAGGGAATTGATGTTTTAAGTGTAAATACAAATATTTATCGGAGAAAAATTCATTAAAATACATGGTTTCAAAGCTGTCTTTCCCGGCAAAAGTAATTCGTTGAACGATTTTATCTTTGGTTAAATTGTTTGGGGAATGATTGTATAAATGGGTCAACGGAGTATCCCCAAAGGCATAGCCACTTTCAAACAAAAATAAAGTCTTATGATTTGAATTGTATTTCTTTTGTAGGTCTACGCGAAAATCAACTTTTCCAAAATCGTAACTGTTTTCCCATAATCCAGGAATTGTTTTTGAAAACTGAAATGTGAATTTCGGATAATTTTTATCGGTTTCAAGGATTCCGTTTGGAGTTTGCATAAACTTACTAAATGGATTCCATTGTATAGATGCTGTTAGGGCCGAAACTTTAAAATCGGAAGTCAGATTGTTGTTCAAGACATATTCGTAATTAAATTTAGGCTCGACGTCGCTTTGTGTAATTTGCAAGATGGCTTCTGTTTTCGGAATTATTTTAGTTTCCAGAAACCCTTTCCAAGTCTCGTGATTGTAAAAAGTACTTAAATTGAAAGGTCTTGGGTCGTATATTTTGAATGGTTTCTTGTCGATTTCGAAGGTCGTATTGGCAATTTCGGAAACATCATCTTTATAAGAACCACCTAACCACGTTTCGGAAGGTTTATTAACCCTAAATGCGTTGGATAAGTGCCCTTTAAAAGCGCCATCTTTGGTTCCGTAAACAAAATAGCCTTCAACTTTAAATAACTTAGAAAATTTTTCATTAGTGACTCCGCCAGTACCCAAACGAAAACCTTCGTAGTTGTTGTAACGAACCAGATAACGTAGATCGAAATCAAAAAAACCAAGAGGATAATAGCCCTTAATGATTTTTCGGCCAATTTTGAGTTTGTTTTCAATTTTTCGACTTTCGATTAAGCTGTCTAGTGAAATGTATGTTGCTTTGCTTCGAACATCTGTTGAATCATTAAAATAGGTATACCATAATTCTTCCTTTCGATTAATGGCTTTTTCAGAAACGGAAATGGCGATGTGTTTCTTTTTTATCGGTCTGTTAATTCCAAACGAAATTTGTGAGTATTGGTTTTCAGACCGAATTTCTAAAAAATCGGATGCATATTTTTTTCCTAAGGGGTTAAGGTTAGAGTCTGAACCATCAAATGTAATGGTTTCGCCTAGTATTTTTATGGGGTATTTGCTGTTGCCTTTTTTTATGGTTAGCGTTGATTTTTTTGGGAACCAATTGTTTAGTTTTTCGTTAAAATCGAAAAGGTGGGTTGAATTAATGTTTATTTTCCCGCGGATTTTGAATTCGGCATGAGCAACACTATACTTAATAG
>JAGORP010000037.1 GCA_018062725.1 Flavobacterium sp. | reverse complement strand
CAGTAACCTTACACCTAATATACTTTAACATCAAAAAATACTTTTTAACCAACTGATCCACAGTTAATTGAAAAATATTTCTAAAAAAAATACTTTTTTTTGTAACAATGTATTTCTTCTTGTATCCAAAAGAAAAACTAAAAAACAAATATCATGAAAAAGTCATTTTTAATTATCATTACATTCTTATTTTTTGCTTTTACAAACGCACAAAATAAATCTTTTGAAGTTGCTGTATATGGCAAAGGAAAACCTATTTTATTAATTCCTGGTTATTCTTGTAGTGGTGAAGTTTGGAAAGAAACTGTTGAGCACTTAAAAAACAACTATCAACTTCACGTACTGACTATTGCAGGTTTTGGTGGTGTAAAACCGATTGAAGAAGAGGAAATTCTGAAAACGGTTCACAACGACATCATTCAATATGTAAAAGATAAAAAATTAAAAAAACCAATGTTAATTGGCCATAGTTTGGGTGCATTCATGACTCTTTGGGTACAAAGCAGCGAGCCTAAAATGTTTGGAAGAAGTATCTGCGTTGACGGACTTCCATTTGTTTCGGCGGTTGGAAAACCAGAAACTACAGCTGAAGGAACCAAAAACAATCCGCAGTTACATAAACAAGCCGTGATCAAAAATTTTGAATCGCTTCCAGTAGAAGGCTATGTAAAAAATATGACCAAAGCAATGCTGCATCAAGTAAATGATTCTGTTCGTGCCAAACAAATTGCTGAGTGGAGTTTTAAAAGTGACCGTAAAACTTTGGGAAGTACTATTGTGGAAATGTCAACTACCGATTTAAGGCAAGATATTTCAAAAATTGAAGCTCCAATCTTAGTTTTAACCAGTCTTTGGGGAACAAAAGAAGCTAGTGAAAAAGAATACGGACTTCAATATGCACAATTAAAAAACAAAACCATCAAAGTGGCCAATGCCAAACATTTTATCATGTACGACCAACCCGAATGGTTTTATCACGAAATTGACTTATTTTTAAACTCAAAATCATAAGCCAAAACTGTGAGTACTATCCAAAATCAATTTGAAGATATTTATTCTAAATATTCACAAAAAGTGCACCGTTTGTGCTTGGGATATACCGGCGATAGCATGCAAGCCGATGATTTACTCCAAGAAGTATTCATCAAAGTTTGGGAAAATTTAGAAAAATTTAGAGGTGAATCACAAGTCAGTACTTGGTTGTATCGAATAACTGTTAACACTTGCTTATTGTTTTTACGTTCTAACAAAAAGCAAACCAATATTGAACTTGAAAAAGCCGTTTTAAAAATTAGCGAAGAATCAAACGAAACCGAAAACCAAATTCAGCTCTTATACAAATGCATTAGCGAATTGCAGGAAACGGACCGATTAATCATCACCTTATTATTGGAAGAAGTTCCATATGCTGAAATCGCCGAAGTAACATCTATTTCAGAAGGTAATGTAAGAGTTAAAGTTCATCGCATCAAACAACAACTTAGTACAATTTATTCGAAATATGAAAGAATTTGATACCCTTCAGGAAATATGGAAACAACAGCAGCAAAAGCAGCTTCCTGATGTTTCTTTAATCATCTCCAGAGCAAAAAAAGAAAAACAGTCCTTTATTCAAAAAATAAGCATTCAAATAATTATTTTGCTTTTTACAATTGTAGCCTTGTGCTATGTTGGTTCCAGTATCGATTTTAAAAATTACAGCACCTTCGTTGGCTTAGGTCTAATGATAATTTGCATCCTCGTTTTTTCGGGATTTAGGTTATACCAAGCTCTCCAATTAAAGAAAATTGATTTTGGACAGGCTCCTACCAATACATTAAAAGAATTAGAAAGCATTTTGGATTTACAAAAAACGATTAACACCAAGGTTAGTACTGGCTATTTCATCGTTTTAAATATTGCCTTTGTATTTTATTTTATTGAAGTTTTACACCCCATGAGTCTACTTTCGAAAATAATTGTCATTAGCATTTATGCCGGTTGGATGTTGTTTGCTTTTTTCTATCTCGGAAAAAAACAAAAGAAATTGGAAAATGAACGAATTCAAAAATTAATTGATGCCGTAAATGAAATGGAAAATCAATATGAGAAATAATCAAAAAGCACTTCTAATGAAGTGCTTTTTTGTTAAAGAACAAACTCTTCAACTAATTACCGATTGGCATATCAACAAATTAGACCCAAAACGTTAATTCCTGAATTTTAGATAGATATGATTACGATCATAAAATAAGACCCATTTGATTTCTAAATTTGGGTAATGAATTAATAACATATCCAATCATGAAAAAATTATTTTTAACTGCACTTGTTTTTTCACTAATTATAGCTTGTGGAAAAAAGGAAAATCAAACCGAAGACTTTTCAAAATCAACAAATGAAGAAGGCACTGTCTCTGAAGGAACTGAAGCCGAAGCCGCTAGTACTGCTACTTATGACCCTCACCGCGGTGAAGGAAAATTTACCACAGTTGAATTAGGAGCTTCGCTAGATCAAGCCATGGCAACTAAAGGAGAAGAAGTAGCTGGAGTAAAATGTACTTCTTGTCATAAAACAACCGATGAAAAATTAGTGGGACCAGGATGGAAAGGTGTAACCGAAAGAAGAAAACCAGAATGGATTATGAACTTTATTACCAATCCAGATCCAATGATTGACAAAGATCCTGAAGTTCAAGCACAATTGGAAATCTGTTTAGTACGTATGCCTAACCAAGGACTTACCGATGATGATGCTCGTCATATCTTAGAATATATGCGCAAAAATGACGGTGTAAAATAAACCAAAACCAAAGATTGGTTGAACCGCTAAAGTGCTAACCAATCTTATTTAAAATCAATTATAATGAAAAATAAGTTTGTAAAGGTACTTTTTGCAATTGCCTTAGGTAGTACTTTGTTTACTTCCTGTAAACCAAAAAATTCCGGGGACGCTGTTAGTGGTGATGCTGCTCAGAAAGCCTACGTGGCACCAGGTAAATATGATGAGTTTTATAATTTTGTATCGGGAGGATTCAGCGGACAGTTAAGTGTTTATGGACTTCCGAGTGGAAGACTATTCAGAGTAATTCCGGTGTTCTCGGTAGACCCAGAAAAAGGCTGGGGATATAGTGAAGAAACCAAACCAATGTTAAATACTTCAAATGGTTTCGTGCCTTGGGATGATTTACATCACACCGAAATGTCACAAACCAATGGAGAAGTAGACGGCCGTTGGGTTTTTGGTAATGCCAACAATACGCCACGTATTGCTCGAATAGATTTGAAAACTTTCAAAACAGCCGAGATTATTGAGTTACCCAACAGTGGTGGAAATCACTCTTCTCCGTTCATTACCGAAAATACCGAATATGTAGTTGCAGGAACACGTTTTAGCGTACCTCCTGATTATGCCAATGGAGATGTTGCCATCAACACCTATAAAGAAAACTTCAAAGGTCATATCAGTTTTGTAAAAGTAGGTAAGGAAGGTGAAATGGACTTAGCGTTTCAAATCGTAACGCCAGGGGTAAATTTTGACCTTTCCCATGCCGGTAAAGGAAAATCACACGGTTGGTTCTTCTTCTCTTGCTACAATACCGAACAAGCCAATACATTACTAGAAGTAAATGCTTCTCAACGTGACAAAGACTTTATCATGGCTGTAAACTGGAAAAAAGCAGAAGAATATATCAAAGCGGGAAAAGGAAAAAAACAAACCGTAAAATACGCGCACAACAAGTGGAATGAAAAAACACATTCCGCTACTTCTGAAATGAAAAACGAAGTATTAGTATTGGATGCTGCTGCTTTAAAAGATATTTGTTACATGATTCCTTGTCCAAAATCTCCTCATGGTTGCGACGTAGATCCATCAGGTGAATTCATCGTGGGTTCAGGTAAATTGGCCGCTTTAATTCCAGTATTCAGTTTTGATAAATTAATGGGAGCAATTAAAGATAAAAAATTTGAAGGTGATTATGGTGGAATTCCGGTTGTAAAATATGAAGCCGCTTTACATGGTGAAGTCCAAAAACCAGGTTTAGGTCCTTTACACACCGAATTTGACGGTAAAGGAAATGCTTACACTACTTTCTTTGTGTCTTCTGAAGTTGTAAAATGGGATATTAAATCATTGAAAGTATTAGACAGAGTTCCAACTTATTATTCTGTAGGTCACTTATGTATCCCTGGTGGTGATAGTAAAAAACCATTTGGAAAATACTTAATCGCTTACAATAAAATTACCAAAGATCGCTATTTACCAACTGGTCCAGAATTGGCTCAATCTGCTCAAATATTTGATATTAGTGGCGATAAGATGCAGTTAATATTAGATTTTCCAACGATTGGTGAACCGCATTATGCTCAAGCCGCTCCAGCCGAATTAATCCGAAATAACGGTCAGTTGAAATTCTATAAAATTTCCGATAACAACCATCCTTTTGCCGCCAAAGGTGAAAAAGAAGCCAAAGTGGTTCGCAAAGGAAATAGAGTAGATGTGTATATGACCTCTATCCGATCTCACTTTGCTCCCGATAATATTGAAGGAATTAAAGTAGGTGACGAAGTTTATTTCCACGTAACCAATTTAGAACAAGATTGGGATGTACCACACGGATTTGCGATCAAAGGTGCCGATAATGGGGAGTTACTTATTATGCCAGGGGAAACAACTACGCTGAAATGGCTTCCTAAAAAGACAGGTATGTATCCTATGTACTGTACCGATTTCTGTAGTGCCTTACACCAAGAAATGCAAGGTTATGTGAGAGTTTCTCCAGCCGGAAGTAATGTTCCGCTCTCCTGGAGTGTGGGAACCAACTTACCAAAGGCAACCAAATAAAATTAACCAAAGGGAACAAATTTTATTTGTTCCCTTTTTTTCTCCAACGAAATGAAAAAAATGCAACTATCGTTTTTATCAAAACTATTTCTTTTGATAACAGGACTATTGTTTTTCGGCGCGTTATTTGTTCCTATGTGGCAAATTCAACTTGATGCACCTCAATATCCTGAAGGACTTGTACTTCGATTACACGCCAATAAAATAGGCGGTGATGTAGAAATTATCAACGGATTGAATCACTATATTGGAATGGCAACATTACATACCGAAAACTTTTTTGAATTCACCGTTTTACCTTATATATTTAGTGTTTTTGCCCTTATTTCTATAGTATTAATTTGGATAGCCAAAAGAAAAGCTGTCTTAGTTTTCCTATTTACTTATGTATTTTTTATTGCGTTAGCCGCTGTCGATTTCTACCGATGGAATTATCAATACGGACATAATCTTGATCCAAATGCAGCTATTAGAGTACCCGGCATGGCTTATCAACCGCCACTGATCGGATACAAACAATTATTAAATTTTGGGGCCTATTCGATACCTGATACGGGTGGCTGGATGTTGGCCGTAGCTGGTGTTTTATTATCTTTAGTGGTACTAAAAGAATACAAGCTTACTAAAAATAATTAGTCATGAAAACCATCATTATAACCAGTATTTCAATTTTAACCTTGTTATCCTGTGGCTCCAAAGAACCCAAACCTATCAAAATCAATTCAGATTTTTGTGATTACTGTAAAATGACCATTTCAAATGGCAAATTTGCAGCCGAATTAATCACTAAAAAAGGGAGGTATCATAAGTTTGATGATGCTGCTTGTATGATACAATTTGCTAAGTCAAATACGGTCGTTCCTTATCAATCATTTTTTGTAAATGATTACCTAAAAGATAACACTCTTATTCCGGTCGAAACAGCCTATTTCATTAAAGGTGGAAAAATCAATTCACCCATGAGAGGTAATATAGCTGCTTTTAGTTCGGCCACAGATCAAATCGAATTCGGTAAAAAACTCGACGCTCAATCTACTAATTGGGCAGAAGTTTACAACAACTATAAATGAAAAAATTAGTTTACATCTTATTCTTTTTTTACGCTATAAGCAATGCTAAAATCATTTCTGTTGGAAAAGCCTTTCCTGTTAAAACAATCAAAAAGGCAATTTCAATGGCAAATGACGGAGATACGATAATCGTTTCCCAAGGAATTTACAAAGAAGGAAATATTATTATTAACAAAAAAATCACTTTTTTAGGTAAAAACTACCCAACACTCGACGGGCAAAATAAATTTGAAGTCTTATCTATAGCAGCCGACAGTGTGATTGTCAAAGGGTTTAAAATTATCAATTCTGGTTATGCAGCCCTAGATGATCCTTGCGGAATTAAAGTTTATGATCGAAATTTTGTTCATCTTGAAAATAATTTTTTAGATAATAATTTCTTTGGAATTTACCTTCAAAATTGTAAAAACAGTATCGTTAAAAACAATACGATTAAAGCGTATGGTAAACAAGAACAACTCATAGGAAACGGCATTCACTGCTGGAAAAGTGAAAACCTACAGATCATAGGTAACAAAATTTCAGGCCATCGTGACGGAATTTATTTTGAATTTGTTACCCAATCGATCATTTGGCGAAACGTTTCAAATAATAATATTCGTTATGGCTTGCATTTTATGTTTTCGAATGACGATTCCTATATCACCAATGTATTCAAAGGAAATGGTGCCGGAGTTGCCGTGATGTTTACTAAAAATGTAAAAATGTTTAATAACTATTTTGAAGAAAATTGGGGAGATTCTGCCTATGGATTATTACTAAAAGAGATTTCCGACAGTTATATTTTTAACAATCGTTTTGCTCGTAACACTTCCGGGATTTATATGGAAGGTACCTCTCGAATTAAAGTCGAAAAAAATATTTTTGAAGCCAATGGATGGGGCATGAAAATACAAGCCAGTTGCATGGAAAATGAAATCGTATACAATAATTATGTTGGCAATACTTTTGACATTAGTACCAACGGAAGTTTAGTACTCAATACTTTTAATAGTAATTACTGGGACAAATATGAAGGCTATGATTTGAACAAAGATGGTATTGGTGATGTTCCTTATCATCCGCTGAGTTTGTTTGCCGTTTTAACCGAAAACAATCCGTCGGCCATGATCTTGTATCGTAGTTTTATGATTACCCTTTTAGATAAATCTGAAAAAGTACTCCCTAGCATTACACCCGATAATTTTATAGACAATACGCCCCTAATGAAGTCACTGCCCTTATGATTGAAATACAAAATATTACTAAAAAGTTCGGCAAATTAGCCGCGCTTCAAGACATTAACCTTTCATTTCAAAAAGGTGAATGTATTGCATTAATAGGACCCAATGGTTGCGGAAAAACGACTTTAATCAAAGCTATTTTAGGCATGGTTATACCCGATACTGGTGCTATTACTTTTAATAAAAAATCTATTCTCGGTGACTATTTGTACCGAGAAAATATTGGCTATATGCCACAAATTGGTCGCTATCCCGACAACATGACCATTGGTCAAATCATTGAAATGATTAAAAAAGTGCGTAATACCTCAACTAATTTAGACGAAGAGTTAATTCATGCTTTCGAATTAGAAAAAATGTTCGACAAACAAATGCGAACACTTTCGGGAGGAACTACGCAAAAAGTTAGCGCCGTTTTGGCTTTCTTATTCAATCCGGAAGTATTAATTTTAGACGAACCCACTGCTGGTTTAGATCCATTAGCTTCCGAAATTTTAAAAGAAAAAATCATCCGTGAAAAAGAAAAAGGCAAACTAATTCTCATTACATCTCACTTACTAAGTGAATTGGACGATTTAATTACCGAAATTATTTTTATGCAAGATGGAAAAGTTCATTTTCACAAAAATACAGCAATTATAAAGGCTGAAACCGATGAAACCAGAATCTCTAAAGCGATTGCTAAAATCTTAAAAAACAACCGCCATGAACCGAATCATTAAAATCATATTACTCGATATACTTAGGAACAAAATCGTGTTGGCGTACACCTTAATTTTGGCCGCACTTTCCTGGAGTTCATTTGCCTTAGAAGACAATTCTGCTAAAGGATTACTGACCATTCTCAACGTAATTCTTTTCACTGTTCCACTGGTATCCATCTTATTTGCCACCATTTATTTGTATAACAGCTCAGAATTTATTGAATTACTTCTAAGTCAACCTATCAAACGTAGAAAAATTTGGACAAGTTTGTTCCTGGGATTATCCCTATCTATGGTACTAGCATTTGGAATTGGCGCCGGAATTCCGTTGTTAATCAATGCACCTGATAGTCTTGGGCTCATGATGATTGTAGTGGGTTGTCTCATTTCAATCATTTTTGTAGCCTTGGCCTTCTTGAGTTCAATAGTAACGCGTGACAAGGCAAAAGGCATCGGGATTGCGATCATGATATGGTTATTTTTTGCTTTATTGTTTGATGGTATTGTACTCTTTTTATTGTTCCAATTGTCTGATTATCCAATAGAAAATGCTATGGTAGGCATAACTGCTATGAGTCCAATTGATTTAGCACGCATTCAAATTCTGATGCATTTAGACGTTTCGGCAATGATGGGTTATACTGGAGCAATTTTTAAAGATTTCTTCGGAACGGCAGTCGGCTTAGTAATTTCATTTGTGTTGCTGTGTCTATGGGCGATTGTTCCGTTTTTAATCTCACTTAAAAAATTCAACAAAAAAGATTTGTAACATGAAAACCGATATCCGAAACCGTAAAGACATCGAGAAATTGGTCAATACCTTTTACGAAAAAGTAAAAACCGATGAAATAATAGGCTATTTATTTAACGATGTTGCCCATGTAAATTGGGAAAATCATTTGCCTAAAATGTATAATTTTTGGGAAAACATTCTTTTTTTTACTGGAAATTATGACGGAAATCCAATGGCAAAACACAAAGAATTACATGAGAAAAGTCCGATGAACCCAACACATTTTGGACATTGGAATAAGCTTTTCACCGAAACCGTAGACAAACTCTTTGAAGGGGTAAAAGCCGAAGAAATCAAAAATAGAGCGTTAAATATATCTGCTGCTATGATGTATAAAACTTTGAGCTAATGACACATCATCTTATCTTAATTTGTCATTTATTGGCCGCATCAATTTGGGTAGGTGGTCATCTTTTTTTATGCTTTCGGTATTTGCCAGAAGCAATAAAAAAGAAAGAAGCTCAAATTCTTATTAATTTTAAAGATAAATTTGAGCCAATAGGCATGCCATCGCTTATTATTTTGGTTGTGACCGGCATTTTAATGGCCTATGATTATGATGTTACTTTTACCAAATGGTTTTCGTTTACAACTAGTATCGAAAAAATCGTTTCGACCAAATTAACGTTATTAATCATAACATTCGGAATGGCAATTAATGCCCAATTGTTTGTGTTTCCGAAAGTCAAATCCGAACGATTATTACCTGTATCGATTCAAATTGTAACCATCACCATTATTGGCATAGCCATGTTAATTTTAGGCAGTTTGGTTAGAATTGGAGGTTTGTAGATTCTTTTCTTTATAAAAACTTCCTTTGTTTTGACTGCGTTCTAATGAAAAAGACACAATTGGTATGCTGACTTCAATACAATTCTTAAGTTCCAAAAAATCTTTAGAAACCGAATGTTCCTGTTCTACTTTTTGGCATTCTTTTTTCCAGGAAAGTAACTCTTTTAAAGTGCTTTTCAGCTGAATATCATTTCGAACAATTCCAACATTTTGTTGCATGCTATTTTGCAGTTTTTCTCTAAGGTCATGGGTAAAATTTGAGTCTAACGGATTACGTTTTCGATAAAAATAATCTGGAAAGATAACTTTAGTTTCTCTTTCTTGGAGATCCAATTCCTTTAAAGCGTTAAAAATTTGATGTGCATACACTAGCGCTTCCAATAAAGAATTAGAGGCCAATCGATTGGCGCCATGTAAACCGGTTCGGGAACATTCACCACAAGCAAATAAGTTTTCAATTGAAGTTTTACCTTCTCGGTTCACGACAATTCCACCACATAAATAATGTTGCGTCGGAATTACTGGAATCCAATCAACAGTAACATCAATCCCTTCCGACAAGCAATTCTGATAAATTGTAGGAAAATGTTTTTGGAATTCAATGCTATTCAAATGAGTACAATCTAAATACACACAAGCCTCATTCGATTTTTTAAGTTCGGCTTCAATACTTCTCGAAACAATATCTCGCGACGCTAATTCTCCTCGTTGGTCATAATCGAACATAAACCGATGTCCGTTTTTGGTTTTCAATTGTCCGCCAAAACCACGAACCGCTTCCGAAATTAAGAATGTTGAAGCCGAATTGGGTGCATACAAAGCAGTCGGATGAAACTGGATAAATTCCATTTCCTTTACAATTGCTTTGGCCCGAATTGCCATCGCAATTCCATCACCAGTGGCAATTTTAGGATTTGTTGTTTGTTGGTAGACTTGTCCGATGCCGCCTGTCGCTAAAATGGTAAATCGAGAATATATCGTATCAATTTTATTGCTTTTTTCATCTAAAACATAAGCTCCATAACATTTGTTATTAGTCGCAAGTAAATCGATCGCAAAATGAAAATCGAGAATTTCAATGTTCTTTTTCTGATGCGCTTTTACCAAAATAGCTCGTTCAATTTCTTTACCCGTTTGGTCTTTAAAATGTACAACCCGATTATTAGAATGACCTCCTTCTTTTCCAAGATCGAGAGTTCCATCAGTAGTTGTATCAAAATGAGTGCCCCATTGAATCAATTCCGCTAGGCGTTTTGGTCCTTCTTTAACAACCATTTCAACGATTTCAGGATCGCATAAACCGTCACCACAAACTAAAGTATCGTTAATATGCTTTTCAAAGTCGTCGTTTACCCCGTCACTTACAATGGCAATTCCGCCTTGTGCGTATTTGGTATTGGATTCGTCTTCTGTAGCTTTGGTAACAATCAATATTTTTCGGTCAGGAAATTGTTGTGCCAATTTGATAGCGACTGTCATCCCAGCAATACCAGAGCCTAAAATTAAGTAATCCGTTTCTATCTTCATTATTTAGACAATTCTAACATTCGTTTGATGGGAACAATGGCCTTATCAGCAATTGCTTTGGGCACCTCAATTTCGGGAGACTCTAAAAGTAAACAATCGTACACTTTTTGAAGTGTATTGAGTTTCATATAACCACATTCGCTACAAGCACAAGTATTGTCTTCTACTGAAGGCGCAGGGATTAAGATCTTTTCGGGTACTTCTTCTTGCATTTTGTATAAAATTCCGGCTTCGGTAGCGACGATGAACTTTTTTTTCGGACTTTGTTTCACAAAATGAATCATACCTGAAGTTGAGCCGATATAACTCGCTGTTTCCAAAATATGACTTTCCGATTCGGGATGCGCAATAATTGTAGCGTCTGGATGTTGTTTGTGTAAAGTGATCAATTTGTCTAAAGAAAAGGCTTCATGAACGACACAACTTCCATCCCAAAGAAGCATTTTCCGGCCTGTTTTTTTATTGATGTAATTCCCCAAATTCTTATCGGGGGCAAAAATTATCGGAATATTTTCGGGAACAGAATTTACTATTTTTTCGGCATTTGAAGACGTACAAACGATATGACTCAAAGCTTTAATTTCAGCCGAACAATTCACATAAGTAATCACGATATGATTAGGATGGGCATCTATAAATTTTTTAAAAATATCCGGCGGACAGGATTCGGCCAATGAGCAACCCGCTGCTAAATCGGGCAATAAAACTTTTTTTGATGGGTTAAGTAATTTTGCCGTTTCGGCCATAAAATGCACCCCTGCAAACACGATAATTTTAGCGTTAACTTTTTCTGCTTCTTGGGATAATCCTAGGCTATCTCCAACATAATCGGCAATTTCTTGAATTTCGGGTTGCTGATAATAATGTGCTAAAATCACAGCATTTTTCTCTTTTTTTAACTGCAGTATCTTCTCTTTTAAACTTTCCATGTGTTGTGTTTAATTGATTACAAAATAACTACCAAAAAAGTCCATTTTCTATGACTTTAATCATATTTCGGTACCGTCTTACCGTCTTACTTTTGAAAGACAATAATTGATACTTTAATTTTAAAACATATTTATTATGAATACTTTAGAACAAATAACTGTAGGAGAATTTGTAGCCGGTGATTTTAGAACCGCGGCCATTTTTTCCAAATACGGAATAGATTTTTGCTGCAAAGGCAACCGAACTTTAGAAGAAGTTTGTGAAAAAAAAGGGTTAGATCCTACATTGATTCAAAACGAATTAAATGTAGTATTAGAATCGAAATCGGATAACACAATTGATTTTAAATCTTGGCCAGTAGACTTACTGATTGACTACATTGAAAAAACGCACCACCGCTATGTAGAAGAAAAATCTACCGCACTTCTTTTCTATCTTGATAAACTTTGTAAAGTGCATGGAGAAAGACATCCGGAACTTTTTGAAATTACGCTTCACTTTAAAATTTGTGCAGGTGAATTGGCCCAACACATGAAGAAAGAAGAACTGATTTTATTTCCATTTGTTAAAAAAATGTATTACGCACTTAGAGACCATGTCTCCATTGAACAACCTCCTTTCGGAACCGTAATCAATCCGATTGCGATGATGCAAGACGAACATGAAAATGAAGGAGAACGCTTCCGTAAAATTGCTCAATTGACAAATGATTACAATCCGCCTGCAGATGCCTGTGAAACCTACAAAGTTACTTATGCTATGCTAAAAGAATTTGAACAAGATTTACACAAACACATACATCTAGAAAATAATATTGTATTTCCAAAAGCGCAAGCCATGGAAACTCAATTTAATCTCGACTAATTATTCCTAAACTAAACCAACCAAATAAACACGCTCATCATGGAAAAATATGTTATCAAAAGAAACGGCGATTATAAACCTTTTGAACCTTTTAAAATTAAGGATGCCATAGTCAAGAGTTTTACAAGTGTTTCCCTTCCGATTGATGAGCGTGTTTTTGAACAAGTTTTGGCAGCCGTTCATTCAAAAGAAACTTGGGCTGTCGAAGAAATTCAGGACATTATCGAAAAAACGCTTTTTGAAAAACAATATTTTACAGTCATGCGTTCCTTTATGTTGTACCGTCACACACGCAAATTACAACGGGAACACATTCAAGGATTGAATCACGACACAACTTATGTAGACACTACGCAAACCGTAGAAGAATACATTTCCCAAACGGATTGGCGTATTAATGCCAACGCTAATACTTCGTATTCCAATTCGGGTTTAGTAAATAATGTTGCAGGGAAAATCATCGCTAATTATTGGTTGGATAAAATTTATTCCAAAGAAGAAGGATATGCCCACCGTAATGGAGATTTGCATATTCATGATTTGGATTGTCTGACCGGTTATTGTGCGGGATGGAGTTTAAGGGTTTTACTCAATGATGGTTTTAATGGTGTTCGAGGTCGTGTGGAAAGCAAAGCACCCTCCCATTTTAGAGAAGCATTAGGGCAAATGGCTAACTTTCTCGGAATTTTACAAAGCGAATGGGCTGGCGCTCAAGCATTCAGCTCCTTCGATACGTATTTAGCGCCTTATGTTTTCAAAGATAATTTGACTTTTGAAGAAGTCTTGAAAGCGGTTCGCAGTTTTGTTTACAACTTAAATGTACCTGCTCGTTGGGGGCAATCGCCTTTTACAAATATCACTTTAGATTGGGTAGTGCCTTCCGATTTAAAAGAACAAATTCCGACAAAAAATGACCATCATTTATTTGAAACCATAACCAATGAAAATACTTTGGCCCGAGCCAACGAACGTGGCGTGAATTCGCTAATAGAAATGCGCTACGAACATTTTCAACCCGAAATGAACCTCATCAATAAAGCATATTACACGGTGATGACGGAAGGCGATGCGAATGGTCAACCCTTCACCTTCCCTATTCCAACTGTTAACATTACTGAAGATTTTGACTGGCAAGGGGAAAACACCGAACTCTTATTTGAAAACACAGCAAAAATTGGATCGTCCTATTTTCAAAATTTCATTGGAAGTCAATTTCATTTAGACGAAAACGGCAATAAAGTCGAAAATCCGAATGCTTATAAACCTAATGCTGTTCGGAGTATGTGTTGTCGCTTACAACTCGATTTAAGAGAACTATTAAAACGAGGTAACGGATTATTTGGTAGTGCTGAAATGACCGGAAGTATTGGTGTGGTAACCATTAATATGGCGCGATTAGGCTATGTTTATCAAGGTAAAAAAGAAGCATTATTCTTTCAATTGGAAAAACTCTTGACAATCGCTCAATCAACCTTGGAAAAGAAACGACAATTCATTCAAGAAATGTATGACCGTGGTTTATATCCGTATACCAAAAGATATTTGCCTCATTTTAGAAATCACTTTTCAACCATTGGCGTTAATGGAATGAATGAAATGGTTCGCAATTTTACGGAAGATAAAGAAGACATAACTACTCCTTTTGGACATACCCTTTCCATTGAAATTTTAGATTACATTCGCAATCGTATGAAAGAATTTCAGGAAGCTACTGGAAATCTTTACAATCTCGAGGCTACGCCAGCTGAAGGGACAACGTATCGTTTTGCTAAAGAAGATAAAAAACGCTATCCAAACATCTTACAAGCTGGAATGGATGAAAATATTTATTACACCAATAGTTCTCAAATTCCTGTTGATTTCACCCAAGATCCGTTTGAAGCACTATTCATACAAGATGAATTACAATGTAAATATACCGGAGGTACCGTATTGCATTTGTATATGAACGAGAGAATAAGCTCTCCCGAAGCCTGTAAAAACTTCGTTAAAACGGTTTTAACTCAATTCAAATTACCTTACATCACTGTTACACCCGTATTTAGTGTGTGTCCAATTCATGGTTACCTTAACGGCGAACACGAATTTTGTCCGAAATGTGACGAAAACCTATTAGAAAATCAAAATAATACATACTATGAAAACAAAAACTAATCAGATTTTAGAAGAAAATCAACATTTAAGAACCAAATGCTTGGTATATACTAGAGTGATGGGATATCATCGCCCAGTAGAGAGTTTTAATATTGGAAAAAAAGGAGAACACAAGCAACGAAGCTATTTTAAAGAGTGTTAAATGACGAAGCCCATTTTCAATATCACACCGTTTACTTTGTTGGATTATCCTAATAAATCGGCCTGTATCTTATGGTATGCAGGTTGCAACATGCAGTGTTTGTATTGTTACAATCCAGAAATTGTGTTTGGAAAAGGAAAATTTCCCTTTTCCAACATCGTTTCTTTTTTAGAAACTCGGAAAGGATTACTTGATGCCGTAGTTTTCAGTGGTGGTGAATGTTTACTCCACAAAGACATTGCAAATCAAATCCGAACCATCAAAAATATGGGCTTTTTAGTAAAAGTTGACACTAATGGTTCAAGACCAGATGTTTTAAAGTATCTTCTTGACCAACAACTGGTAGACTATGTCTCATTAGATTTTAAGGCTACTAAAAATTCGTTTTCTTATATTACTCAATCCGATTTATTTGATCAATTTGAAAAATCTTTACATCATTTGTTAGATGCCACAATTGCGTTTGAAGTTCGGACAACTTATCACTCCAAATTACTCGCAAAAGAAGAAATTAATGAAATGATTGACTATTTAAAATACAATGAATATACAGGAATATATTACATACAACATTTCATAAATAATGTAAAAACTATAGCCGAACTTCCAAATTCAAAGAAGAGTTTGGAAAAGGAGCTGTTTTCAGATGCTAGACTAAAATTGGCTTTCCGATAAATTATATTTATTTTACATCTGAAATTAAAACGGTTGTTTTTTAATATTTTTCAGTAATTCAAATACAATAAGCGCTAATCCCACGAAAATTCCCAGTCCAAAAAACACAAAGAGCAAATACAACCCATGCATCGAATCCTGAAATTTCCCAAAAGAAAGAAAGGGTTGAAAATGTGACCAATAGATTTTTTTAACTCCCATCAAAAGCAAACTAATCCAAAAAAGGATAAACGAATTATGAAAAATACGGATTCCTGTTTTAATTCTTCTTATGGCTATAAAACAGTGATTTGATTCCAAAATAAAGGTAATTGAAGAAAGCAATATCAGTGTATTTATCCCAATGGTCGTTCCCATAGAATGCGCTACAGTAATATGCGTTCCGTGCGTAAACAAATTGATCGCTGGTATAGAAATCAACAAAGCCAATACAAGGTTTAAAAACACCCAAAAATCGGCCATGAGCATAAACTGAAACGCTAAAGCAAACTGAGTCTTTTTCTCTTTCGATAAATCTCTTTTCCAATCATAAATAATTGAAAACAGAATAATCCATTCGGTCATACTGATCCCGTAAGCCAAATAACGTATCCAAGGAGCTGTGGGTACAATATAAATGTGATGCGCCCAACCGAACATCAAATTGGTCAATCCTAAAAAATAAAAGAAAAAAGCTTTACTCGACCTTGCATAGTTATCATCCCCATTGATTTTTGTCATTACATAAATAGCCGTTCCATACACGAGCATGTTCCAGGAACCAACATAGGAACCGCCGGCTTTCCATTGCATGGCTAAATTCTGCACAAAATGTTCTCTGAAATAAGGCAACAACCAAAGATGCGCTTCGGTAAAATGATAAATCATTAATACGATTCCTGTGCCCCACATCCAATAATACACCGGCCAATTTTTGAAAGAACCAACCAAAGTTTTAAAATAATTTATGCCCAAAGCTATCC
>JAGORP010000036.1 GCA_018062725.1 Flavobacterium sp. | reverse complement strand
GTTCTCGTTAGTGCAGCCACCAAGATGGAAAAATTTGGATTGGCAGTAGCGTGTGTTACAATAGTTGGCAAACCTATGACAGCATCTACAATATGAATGACACCGTTGGAAGCATTAAGATCTGGCGTTGTTACCGTAGCAACACCATTCAATTTTACTCCGCTCGAAGTATCTATAAATAACGATAGCGTGTTCGTTGCAGAAGCATCCCCTTTTGCTAAGGTTTTCACATAGGAAGTTGTTAGTTGGCTTGAAAAATACTTACGATTGACAACATGATTTAATAATACTTGTTTTAATAAATCTTCGGGAACATCATTCAAACTTGCAAATCCGTTGTCGGCTAAAAAAGCATTAAAAGCCTCGTTCGTTGGCGCAAAAACAGTGTAATTCCCTGGAGAATTAAGTGTTTGGGTTAATCCTGTTTTGTTCAAAGCCGAAACTAAAGTGGTAAAATTCGAGTTTGATGATGCAATTTTCGCAATGGTAATGGGTGTTGGGATTGCAACATTATCATCATTATCATCACAATTGGAAAGCGATACAGCTAGTAGACCAAGTACTAGTCCTTTTAAAAATTTTGTTACATTTTTCATAGCTAGTTTATTTTGTTTAATCAAATTTAAAAAAGATTAAACAAAATAAATAACTACCTCATTAATTTATCAAAAGATTATATTTTGTTTAATTGTTCATCCATATTATAGGCTAAAATGAAAAAAAAGTTAAACAAAAAACTCAAATAAGACCTTGAGAAACGGATCGTTACTTTTTTAAAGTACTAATTCGCTACTTCACTAATGAATTTAATACGCATTAAACGCAATTCTTCGGTATCATAGTCACCGTCAAATTCTTTTAAGGCTTCTTCAATTCTATCCGATTCTGATTCCATGAAATAATCGTGAATTTCTTCTTGTTGGTCGTCATCGAGGATTTCATCAATCCAATATTTAATATTCAATTTGGTTCCTGAATAAACAATTTGTTCGATTTCTTTCAATAAAGAATCCATGTCTAAGCCTTTTGCTTTGGCAATATCTTTTAAAGATAACTTTCTATCGACATTTTGGATGATATATAATTTTAACGCCGAATTGGCTCCTGTCGATTTGACCACCAAATCATCGGGACGTACAATATCATTTTCTTCCACATAACGAGCAATCAAATCCACGAATTCCTTACCATATTTTTTGGCTTTTCCTTCACCAACGCCCTGAACATTACTCATTTCGTCTATAGAAATAGGATATTTTAAGGCCATATCTTCTAGAGAAAACTCTTGAAAAACGACATAGGGTGGCACGCCTTCTTTTTTGGCTACTTTTTTACGTAAATCGATCAGCATTTTCATTAATGCTTCATCCGCCGTTCCTGAAGATTTAGCTGCGGTAACAATAGCTTCATCTTCATTTTCGTTATATTCATGATCCTCCGACATCATAAAGGAAACCGGATTTTTGATAAAATCTAATCCTTTTGGTGTTACTTTAATAATTCCATAGGTTTCAATATCTTTTGAGAGTAAGCCATCAACGAGTGCCAATCGCAAAACCGACATCCAATACTTTTCGTCATGGTCTTTTCCACAACCAAAGAAAGGTTGAGTATCCGTTTTATGCGCCTTAATCATAGCATTAATCTTGCCCATTAAGGTATAAACAATCTCTTTAGATTTATAAATATGTTTGGTATCTCGAATGACTTGAATCAGTTTTACGACTTGCTCTTTGGCTTCCACTTGAGGTTTCGGATTACGAACATTATCGTCCATATCACCACCTTCGCCAGTTTCGTTATCAAATTCCTCACCGAAATAATGCAATAAAAATTTACGTCGAGACATAGACGTTTCGGCATAAGCAACCACTTCTTGTAACAAAGCAAAACCGACTTCTTGTTCGGCAACCGGCTTACCCGACATGAATTTTTCTAATTTCTCCACATCTTTATACGAATAATAGGCCAAACAATGTCCTTCGCCACCATCACGACCGGCACGACCCGTTTCTTGATAATAACTTTCTAAAGATTTCGGAATATCATGATGAATAACAAAACGAACATCCGGCTTGTCAATTCCCATACCGAAAGCTATGGTTGCCACTACCACATCAACATCTTCCATCAAAAACATATCTTGGTGTTTGGCTCTGGTTTTGGCATCTAAACCTGCATGATACGGTACAGCAGAAATTCCGTTGACCTGTAACACTTCGGCAATAGCCTCCACTTTTTTACGAGAAAGACAATAGATAACACCTGATTTTCCTTTGTGTTGCTTTATAAATCGAATAATATCCGCTTCAACATTTTTGGTTTTGGTGCGTACTTCATAAAACAGATTGGGACGATTAAAGGATGCTTTAAACGTATTGGCATTGGTCATATCCAAATTCTTCAAAATATCTTCCTGTACTTTTGGAGTGGCTGTTGCGGTTAATCCTATGATAGGAATATCACCCAATTGTTTGATGATACTTCTTAAGTTTCGATATTCAGGTCTAAAATCATGTCCCCATTCAGAAATACAGTGCGCTTCATCTATGGCTACAAATGATAATTTTTCTTTTTTAAGAAATTCAACATATTCTTCTTTCGTTAACGACTCAGGGGCCACATAAAGCAACTTGGTCAATCCCGAAGAAATATCTTTTTTAACCTGATTGATTTCTGTTTTAGTCAGAGAAGAATTTAAAACGTGTGCAATTCCGTACTCAGATCCTAAGCTACGCAAAGCATCTACCTGATTTTTCATTAAAGCAATTAAAGGAGAAACAACAATTGCGGTTCCATCTTGAATTAAAGCAGGCAATTGATAACAAAGTGATTTACCTCCTCCTGTTGGCATAATTACAAAAGTGTTATGTCCTGTAATAATACTTTTAACGACCTTTTCTTGTAATCCTTTGAATTGGCTAAAGCCAAAATATTTTTTTAACGCTGCGTGGATATCAATTTCGTTGGAATTCATTCTCTAATAACTGGATTTTATTAAATTTGCACACATAAAGATACAAATTTCTTTTACACACACAAATTTAAAACTATTCTGTTTTGATATCAAAAGAAAAAATTTTGGCTTCGGCTAAAAAAACCATTTTATCCGAAAGCGAATCGATCGCTAAGCTCGCAACCTTTTTAAGTGATGATTTTTCAAATGCCGTACAAATAATATTTCAATCGAAAGGAAGATTAGTCGTAACCGGAATTGGAAAAAGTGCCATCATTGCCCAAAAAATGGTCGCTACCTTTAATTCTACAGGAACGCCAGCGATGTTCTTACATGCCTCAGAAGCCATTCATGGGGATTTAGGCATGGTTCAACCTAACGATGTTGTTATTTGCATATCAAAAAGCGGTAACAGTCCGGAAATCAAGGTTCTGGTTCCTCTTTTAAAGCGATTTGGCAATCCGTTAATTGGAATGACTGCCAATTTAACTTCGTTTTTAGGAAAAGAATCCGATTTGGTTTTAAATGCACATGTAGATCACGAATCCTGCCCAAACAATCTAGCGCCAACCAACAGCACCACAGCACAGTTGGTTTTGGGAGATGCACTGGCGGTTTGTTTGATGGAATTACGCGAATTCACTAGTACTGATTTTGCCAAATACCATCCAGGTGGTGCATTAGGCAAAAAATTACTACTGCGCGTGACTGACATGTTAGATCGAACTCACAAACCGATGGTTAGTCATAATTCTTCGATTAAAGATGTAATTGTTGAAATTTCCGAAAAGCGTTTAGGAGTTACAGCAGTGATGGAAAACGGTAAATTAGCCGGAATTGTAACCGATGGTGATATTAGAAGAATGCTGAACAAAACCGAAACAATTTCGGGATTAACAGCACAAGATATTATGACTAAAAGTCCGAAGACGGTTCAATTAGACGCTATGGTAATAGACGCTTTTAACGTAATGGAAGATTTTTCTATCACGCAATTAGTAGTTTTCGACAAAGAAGAATATGTAGGTATTTTACACATTCACGATATATTAAAAGAAGGAATTATTTAAAATGGCGAAGAAAAATTTAAGTGAAATGTCATTTTTAGACCATCTTGAGGAATTAAGATGGCTATTGGTTCGTAGTTCTATTGCCATTATCATTTTGGCAATAGCGGTGTTTTTTGTGGCCGATTTTGTTTTTGACGACATTATTTTTGGCCCTACAAAAGTCGATTTTGTGACCTATCGATTTTTCTGTGATGCTTCCCATTACTTAGGTTTTGCCGATAGTATTTGTATTGAAGAATTACCTTTTATCATACAAAACACTAGTATGGAAGGACAGGTCAATGTATTTGTATGGACTTGTATTACAGCCGGTTTTATTTTAGGTTTTCCTTATATTTTATATGAATTATGGCGATTTATTAGCCCTGCTTTGTATGAAAACGAACGCAAATATGCCAAAGTCTTCATTTTCTCAGCTTCCCTCCTATTTTTTATTGGGGTTTTATTTGGGTATTATGTCATTGTACCCATGTCGGTAAATTTTGTGGCCACATTTTCGGTAAGTAGTATGGTGAAAAATGAATTCAATTTAGAATCCTATATCAGTATGATTAAAACATCGGTAATCGCAGGAGGTTTATTTTTCGAATTACCGATAATCATCTATTTACTGACCAAATTAGGATTGGTAACACCTACATTTTTACAAAATACACGCAAGTATGCGGTAGTAATTGTATTAATTATTGCGGCAATTGTCACGCCACCCGATGTAGTAAGCCAAATCACAGTAGCGGTACCCATGTTACTGATTTATGAAATAAGTATATTAATCTCTAAATTCGTTGTAAAGCGACAAGAAAAAAATGAGCAACTTAGTTAAAGAATTCAACGATTATCGTTCTAAAATGAATGAAAAATTGTTAGCCGATGACAATAAAGTAATCAAACGTATTTTTAATTTAGATACCAACACCTATATGGAAGGTGCCTTAGACGTAAAAACAAAAGAACTATTAGGATTAGTAGCTTCTGCTGTTTTACGTTGTGACGATTGCATCAAATACCATTTGGAAACCAGCTATAAACTTGGAGTAACCAAAGCGGAAATGATGGAAAGCATGAGTGTGGCTACATTAGTGGGTGGTACGATTGTGATTCCTCATTTACGCAGAGCCTATGAATTTTGGGAAGCATTAGAAGAGGGAGAAACTAAATAATTGTTAATGTGTGGATTTGTTAATTTGGTTATTCGTTAATTTGCGAATATCAAATCACCGAATCAACACATAACCGAATCAACAGACATGATACTGAGAGCAGAAAATTTAATAAAAACATACAAAAAAAGAACCGTTGTAAAAGGGATTTCCGTGGAAGTAAACCAAGGGGAAATCGTAGGTTTATTAGGTCCAAATGGAGCTGGAAAAACCACTTCTTTTTATATGATTGTGGGATTGGTAAAACCAAATTCAGGCAATATTTATTTGGATGACATGGATATTACCGATTTCCCAATGTACAAGCGTGCTCAAAACGGAATTGGTTATTTGGCGCAGGAAGCTTCTGTTTTTAGAAAATTGAGTATTGAAGATAATATTATGAGTGTTTTGCAATTGACCAACTTGACTAAAGCGGAACAAGAGGCTAAAATGGAAGCGTTGATAGATGAGTTTTCATTAAACCACATTCGCACCAATCGTGGTGATTTACTTTCAGGAGGAGAACGCCGCCGTACTGAAATTGCGCGTTGTTTGGCGACCGACCCAAAATTCATCCTTCTAGACGAACCATTTGCAGGAGTAGATCCAGTGGCAGTAGAAGATATTCAACGTATTATTGCCAAACTTAAAGATAAAAATATTGGCATTTTAATTACCGACCATAACGTACAAGAAACACTAGCAATTACCGACAAAACATACCTTATGTTTGAAGGAGGAATTCTAAAAGCGGGTATTCCTGAAGAATTAGTGGAAGACGAAATGGTTCGTCGTGTGTACTTAGGACAAAACTTTGAATTGAGAAGAAAGAAATTGGAATTTTAGTTTAATTCATTTAAATAATCAACCAAATGGAACCTACAAAAGAACAAATTGAAATCTGGCATAACGATTCTAAAAATTGGAAATGGGGAATGTTTTATAACAATCCTGAAGACCCACGAATGTTAGTAGACAAGAGAACAAAATGGATGGGATCTACAATTAATTTCGCCCACAATAGAGCTGTTTTAGGTTTTTTTGGAGCTCTAATTGGTCTGCTTTTATTAGCTGGATTGACAGTTTATCTAGCAGAAATGAAAAAATAAAATTATATTTTTTTAATTAACCGCAAAGTACCCAAAGTTAAAACGCAATGAACGCAAAGATTAGCGAACTTTACCTAAATAATTGAGAACCTTGCGGTTAAAAACTACTCCTCAAAATCTATATTAGCTGGTTTCTCTGGAATTTTCTTTTCTGAAATATCTTCTGAAATATCACCTAAAACTTCAAACGAAATTCTGTCAAAATAAACTTCACCATTCCCGTTAAGCAAAACTCCATAATTTAAAGTTTTACTATCTCTTGGCACATTCAAAATAATTTCACATTTCACCCAATCGGTATCACCTTTAATAGGTCGATTATTCATATTATCAAAACTAAGAGTTTTACGCTTACCTTCCTCATTGACACCATCAACACGCAACCACATTCCAGACCAATTAGTAACATTTTCGGTTTTCACATAGCCAATCATCTTAATTCTTTTACCCAAATAAAACCTAGCTTCACAAGTTTGCATCAAAGTACCAAAACCTTTAATATCTTCATCAATAGATCTAATGTATGCACACTTTTTACCTGTTTTACTTTTGGCACTATTCAAGCCTGTCTCATAGCTTTTTGCCTTGCTCCCTGTTTTAAACCAACCATTAATACTTTGAGCATGACTTTCGCTTTTTGTGAATAAGACAGTCGCAAAAATCAAAATAACAGATAAAACTGATAATTTTTTCATTGTGTTTTTCTTTAAATTAAACAAATCTTTTATCCAATTTGTAGATGATGACGTCTTTTCATATTCAAATTGGGTATTTGAATTAAAAAAATCATAGTCCAAAACAGAAAAAATAGATTTTATAGTAAAACTACGTGGAGTAACTTCGGCCAGTTCGATACGCTGAATAGTTCTTAAACTAACATTGCATAAATCTGCCAATTCATTTTGGGTTAACCCTTTTGAAAGTCGCAACTCTACAATCTTTTTTCCTAATTCTGGTTGATTCATAATTCAAATTTCTAGGACAAGATTAATTACTTTAGAAAAAAGCACCAAATTTTTAGTTTGAATTAGATACGACACTTATACGTCATTTTAAAAATTACTAAAAAACAACTACTTAATCAACAATTCCTTCAATTCAACAGAGTTCCCGTTGTAGATATTTATGTCAACTGGCGTTTTAATTCCGTTCACTTTTCCGTTTTCAGTAAATTGCCAAATCGACCATTCGTCATCAATATCAGTATAAAACGCCGTGTAATTGGCTATCCAAAACGGATAGGTTTCGAAGTCTTCTTTTAAAAAATCTTCATAATAACTTTCGCTACTATAAATAATTGGTTTAACGCCGTAATGCTTTTCAACCGTTTCCAACCAACGCTTCAAACCTACTTTAAGCCGATCTATAGATTGTGTTTTGGGTAGTTTTTCAATATCCAAAACAGGTGGAAAATCTCCCGCAACCAAAGTCACGTTTTTGATGAAGTTTTGAGCTTGCTCCAACGAATTTTCATTGGGACGATAGTAATGATAAGCACCGCATATAAACCCTTTTTCTTTGGCCTTGCCCCAGTTCTTTTTAAACTTCTTATCAGCACGTTCATTCCCAACAGAAGCTCTTACAAATACAAATTCAATTGGATAACCACCCTCAATTTCTTTAATCTCGTCCCAATCTATTTTATCTTGGTATTCAGAAATGTCAATTCCGAATGATTTTTCAATATGGACATCTAACACCTTGTCTATAGGCATAGCTCGTGCTTCCGAATAAGTTATTTTATCAGTCGTAAATCCTAAATACCGCTTAAAAACATTCTTTTGGCTGTATAAAACAACACACAAACCAAACAGCATGATCAACTTAAAAAACAACGAGCTAGAGAAAAAGGAAGTCGTATTTTTGGTCGATTTCCTTCTGTTAAGTTGCTCTTTTTTATTGGTTTTTTGGATCTTCTTTTTAACAGCCATTTATGCTTTCTTCAAAAAGGAGTTATTGATTACCGAAAGTAGCACATAGAACAATATTACTAATGGAATCCCTAAGTAGCGAAAAAATAAAATCAAAACTACCGAAATCAACAAAAAGAACAATTGTAAGGCGTTTTTTTGAAGTGTAAAATTCTTAATTTTCAATGAAAATAGAGGGATTTCAGCATTCATAACATAAGCGCTTAACAACGTTATAACCAACAGCACACGAACACATTGCAAATTAGCGGTAATAAATTCGATAGAAGAATATTGAATAACCAAAGGTAAACTCATAATAAAAAGGGCATTGGCTGGTGTTGGCAAGCCGATAAAAGAATCAGTTTGACGCGTATCGATATTAAAATTGGCCAATCGATAACAGGCACCTAACGTGATGATAAAACCCAAAAAAGGCAGTAACATGACCGAATTATCCCACGAATGAACATTGATAACTTTAGCTTCTCCATACGATTTAAGCAACAACTGAAACATAACAACTCCTGGCGCTACACCGCTGGTCACCATATCGGCCAAAGAATCCAATTGCAATCCTAATTCACTTTGAACTTTGAACATTCGGGCGAAAAACCCATCAAAAAAATCAAAAAAAATACCCAAACTAACAAAAAAGAAAGCGTATTCATATTCGTATTGAAAAGCAAAAACAACAGCTATACAGCCGCAAAAAAGATTCAATAAAGTGATAATATTGGGAATTTGTGATTTTATGGACATAGATAAAAGTTTATAAATGTATTTTTACCTTACAAATTTAACACAATAAGTTTATAAGTTGTTGAGTTTATTATATCAGATTTTTATTTCATCTTTGCTAAAATTTTAAAAATTGAAGAAAAGCCTACTCATAGTTCTCGTTTTCACAAGTTTAACCGCTACGGCACAAACCATTCGTAAATATTCGAATGAGTTTATGAACATTGGTGTGGATGCTCGTGCCTTTGGAATGGCCAATGCCATGGTAGCACATACCAAGGATGTCAATTCTGGGTATTGGAATCCGACAGGTTTGCTTGAAATTGAAGATAGCGAAGGCTCGTTGATGCATGCCAATTATTTTGCCAACATTGCACAATATGATTACATCGGTTTTGCCAAAAAAATTGACAATCGTAGTGCTTGGGGTGCTTCTATCATTCGATTTGGAGTCGATGACATTTTAAACACCACGCAATTAATTGACGCTAACGGAAATGTCGATTACGGCCGAATTAGTTTGTTTTCTACGGCCGATTATGGCGTTACTTTTTCCTATGCTCGTGATTTACCCGTTCGTGGTTTACGCTATGGAGTGAATGCGAAAGTGATTCGAAGAATTATTGGAGATTTTGCCAGTTCATGGGGATTTGGTTTCGATTTCGGAATGCAATTCGAAAATAACGATTGGCAGTACGGAATTATGATTCGCGATATTACTACCACATACAACATCTGGAACATTAACGAGGAAGAGTTTAAAAAAATTCAAGACGCACAAACATTAAACCCTCTTCAAAATCAAGATTTACCCGAAAGTAGCGAAATTACCTTGCCAAAAGCACAAGTCGGTTTGGCCAGAAAATTCAATTTTCATAATGAAATGAGCTTGTTGGCAGCCGCCAATTTAAATATGGAATTCCAACAAACCAACGATATTATTTCGACCAAGGCAGTAAGTGTTACTCCAGCGATTGGTTTTGAAGGAGGCTATAACAACCTGGCTTTTTTACGTTTGGGTGTGGGGAACTTCCAAAAAAACCTACAAATAGACGGACGTGAAAAAACCACATTCCAGCCAAATTTAGGTGTTGGATTTCATTACAAAGGAATTTATGTCGATTATGCCCTAACCGATTTAGGAAATCAGTCGGCAGCTTTATATTCGAATGTATTTTCAGTAAAAGTAGATTTGTCGATTTTTAGATAAAAAAACAAGAGAAAAAAATAGAACAAAGAAAAAAGACGAAAAATGATTAAGAAACTACTTTTTGTACTGATTTTATTTCAATCTATATTTAGTTTTTCTCAAGTTCCGAATTTATCCAACCAAGCGGTCTTTAGTGTTTTAACTGTAGGCGTTTCAAAAGAATCACATACTTTATATGGTCATACGGCGCTTCGCGTTAAAGACACAATTGCTGGTTTTGATGTAGTATACAATTATGGAATGTTCGATTTCAGAACTCCCAATTTTCTTTTAAAATTCACCAAAGGAGACTTACAATATTATGCTGCCGTATATCCTTATGCTGATTTTGAATACAGTTACCGAGAGGAAAACCGTTCCATTTATGAACAAAAATTACAGCTCTCAGTAGCCGAAAAACAAGCTTTATTTCAAAAATTAAATCAATCGGTTTTTAGCGAAGAAAAATACTACACCTATAAATTTATTGATAGAAATTGCACGACTAAAGTAATTGACGTCATCAATTCGGTTTTGAAAGACCAACCTATTAAAAACACTTTACACAAAAACGAAAGCTATCGTGAAGTATTATATACTTACCAAAAAGACCAGTTTTGGCTTAATTTTGGCATCAACATTATTTTCGGACATCGACCAGATGAACAAGCAGCCGTTTTATTTCTTCCGATTGATTTGATGGACGTTTTAAAAACGGCGCAACACCATGGAAAAGCTTTATCTGAAAAACCAACCGATCTATTTATCGCTTCCAGTTCTCAAAAAGAGTTTTCATTTTGGAACAGCATTTACCCAATGATTCTTGTCCTTTCGATTGTAGTACTTCTAAACAAAAAAGGAGTAAACGTGATGTACTTTTCCCTTTTAGGAAGTATTGGATTATTCTTTGTAGTGGTAAATTGTTATTCTTTACACCGAGAAATACTTTGGAATTACAATATGTTATTATTTAATCCACTTTATTTAGTGATGGCTTATTTTTTAATCCGAAATAATTCTACTTGGAGCAAGAAAATGGTTCTGATTTGCTACTTGTGTTTGGGAGCTTATCTGTTTTATATGCTGAATAAGACACATTTAACAATGATGTTACCTCTTATTATCGCAACAGGAATTGTGACAGGAAGAATGTATTTAAAGGAGTATAAAAGAGATAACAAATAACAGATAACAGATAACAGACAACAGATAACAGATAACAGATAACAGACAACAGATAACAGACAACAGATAACAGACAACAGACAACAGACAACAGATAACAGACAACAGATAACAGACAACAGATAACAGACAACAGACAACAGACAACAGACAACAGACAACAGACAACAGATAACAGATAAGTAAGCAGTTGAAATTTTTAAATTCTAGTTCACCATCAATAACTACTATAATAAACAATGATCATTAACCTCTGAATTCTAAATTCTAGAAACCTACTGTCCTCTATAAAAAAGCACAGTACTAATTGTTTTCACCACAATACTCAAATCGAGAAAAACACTTCGATGTTTGATATAATACAAATCGTATTGGAGTTTAATTAAACTATCCTGCAACGTTTCTCCGTACGAATAATTGACTTGTGCCCAACCGGTCAATCCCGGTTTAATCACGTGGCGGGTTTGGTAAAAAGGCATCATTTTCGCAATTTCATCCACAAAAACAGGTCGTTCAGGTCTAGGGCCAATTATTGCCATTTCTCCTTTTAACACATTAATAAATTGGGGTACCTCATCTAAACGAGATTTGCGTAAAAATTTTCCAAAAGCGGTAATTCGATGGTCGTTTGCTGTAGCAAAAACGGCCCCATTACTTTCAGCATTAATAATCATGGAGCGTAATTTATAAATTTTAAAAATGGCTCCATTTTTACCTACTCGATCTTGAGTGTACAATAAAGGACCTTTGTTACCTATAGAATTACCAAGTAATATAAAGGGCAGTAAAAACAACCCAAGGATTAACCCTACTGACGAAGTAAAAATTTCGATCAAACGAACATAAATCAAATACAATTGATTTTGATTACTTCTGGAAAACGGGAAAAACTTATAAAAATCACGAGCCACAAACTGCACCGGAATACGTTGGGTAATACTTTCATACACATGCGTATATTCGCGAACCGGAAATCCTCTTTCCAGTAACATCAATAATTTATTATACAATTCAACGGTAATTCCTTCTGTTTTATGAGGTGCCATGACTACTTCAGAAATATGGTGATCACCAATAAACTTTTCGATAGCTGCTACCGTTATAGTTTTAATTTTAATCGATTTTGGAAGTGTTGCCTTTAACTCATTTAAATTTACAAAACCTTCAATTTTATAATGAGGATCGTTTTTTTGGAGTCCGTTAACCAATTCTTCCAACTCTTCCTCCTGACAGACTATGATGGCTCTTTTTACAAAACGAGTAGAGGCTAAAAATTTAACATAAAGCAATCTCCAAAGCAATAAAGCGACAACAACAGCAATAAAAAACAATAAAATTTGCAATCTATTATCAGGTAAAGAAGGCGTAAAAAAGGGAGTTAACAAATAGGTCAAAACCGTTGCAGAACTAGTCAACACAATACTTTTTACGATAGAAAACTGATTGCTTGCAATTTGTAAGTTATACATCTCGAAAACAGATCCAAAAAAAAGCAAATACACCGATAAAAAAATGGACCAATAATAATTTTCTTTCGCAATTTTAAAATAATGAAAATCGAAAAAAGTACCGATTAAATGCAACAGTAATAGCACAGACAAAACGTCAAAAATCCTGAGAAGAATTTTTCTTTCCGATATTTCAAAATGGATTTGTTTGTTTTTAGTCATTTTCGGAATACTGTTTTCTTGTATCACTGATAATTTAACTCAAATAACAACAAAATATTTCAAAATGACAATTACTTTAAAATATTTATCCATTTATTTTTTACCAATTGCCAATCGAAGCTTTGAGCTTTCTCTTTTGCATTTTGAGCAAGCTCCGTGTATAATTGTGTATTCGTTACTAAAGTTTCGATGGCCTTTACCATGGCGTTAGTATCATCAGGATTTACCAATAGTCCGGTTAACCCATCATTTAGTAAGTACGGAAGTCCTCCAACATTTGTAGATACAACAGGAAGTCCGAGACACATTGCCTCGATAACACTTACAGGCAGGTTATCAAAATGGGTTGTATTGATAAAAACATCACAATTTGAAGACAATAGAATCCATTCTTTTTTGGAAAGTCTCCCTGTAAAGTTTACGTTCAAGTGAAGCGAGTTTGCGTATTTTTCTGTTGCTATTAATGACCCATCTTTATCCGGACCCACCATAGTAAGGGTAGCCTCCGGAAATTTTTGCTTGAGCCTATACAAAACATCCACTGCCATTTTGGGATTATATATACTAGCGAAAGCCCTCACCCACAGCAAATTAGGTTTTATGTTTTTTCGAAGTGTAAAAGGATATTGCTCTGTTTCAATTGTATTAGGTATATGTATTAGATTTTTATAACCTTTATTTTCGAAAGCAAATAATAAATATTCAGATGGAGCAACATTTATATAAGCATTTTTAAAAATCATTTTTGAGGGTATTGGAGAACTTTCTATTCTACTTGGAAGATTTCCACCGTGTAAAATTGGCAGGTATTTCATTTTTAAAAGACGGCATAACTGACTTGTAAAAAAGGCATACCAAAAAGCAGAAGTGCTGTAGGTATCAATTAGTACATAGTCGGCTTTTCTGTTAACAATAACGCTTAAAAGCATATCAAAAAGTCGAAGCAACTGATTTTTTTTGGAGGAGGAAGTAACAACTGCAAATCCTTCATCAGCAATTTGCTTACTCAATGTATCAATAGTGGTTACGTTTAATCCTTTCGACGAGAGTTTATTCCCTAGGTATAACAGGTTTTTCAATACTATAAACTTTTAATAATGATAGTGCATAAATAAAAGCAGGAGCTGCGATTCGCATGGCTGCGTGATTGATTGTCAATAACCAAAAAATCACGAAGGGCAAAATAAAAATATTCATCCTGTTGTTGAATGCCATTAATAAAGGAGTCAACAAAAGTATTAACAAATTAAAAACACCAAACATACCGTGTTCTGCAAGCATACGAGATATTTCGTTATGAGAAGCAGCTTCAATACCCGTTGTTTCTTGTCGGTATTCCTTATTTTTCCCAACACCAATTCCGAGAATAGGATTATCTAAAAACATTTGAAATTCCGACTCAATAAGTTTTTCTCTTCCTGTAAGCTTACTCGCCTTAACTCTTCCTTTGGCATCTAAATTTGCATAACGCTTATCTATGAGTCCACTCGTTTGTATAGAACTATACATCCAAATCCCTGCAAATGCAAAAACCATTAAAAGTGAAAATCGGAATAGTATCGATTTGGCTTTTGCTTTGGTAGTAAATAGAAAGATGACCATTAACACAAAAATCATAATCCCTCCTGCAATTACTCCACCTCTAGAAAAGGTAACAATACCTCTGAAAACTATTACAATGAGTAAAATAATATCAATTGTTTTATTTTTGGTAGATTCTGAAAACAAAACAATTTTTGTAAAAAATAAAAAAATCCCTAACCCTAAAATGGTCGACATTTGATTTGGACCAAAGCCTCCGGAAGTTGCAAAATTAGACTCTGTATTTATAACAACATCTTTAATACTGGGTGTATATAAAAACAAGTAAACCACGATGCAAATAATAGGAAAAGACACCAAATGCAAAATGTTGACCACCTCTTTAAGAGTTATTCTTCTTTGAAAACAATAAATGGCAGAAAAAGCTAAAGTAATAGGCCCAATAATATTAAAAGTGATTGCTTTCCGCATATCAGTTTCAAAATTCAAGGTGAAAGCTCCGACAATTATTCCAGGGAGTAGAAAGACTAAAAAAATCAAATAGGGCACCGCTATCTTGGCTACACCTCTAAAAAATATGCCTAACAACAAAACACCAACAATGGCAAACTTAGCATATTGCTCAATGAAGTTTCCTTCCGTCATTCTTAAAAAAACTTCTACACCAGTTAGATAAGCCGCCACATATAACGCTTCATTATTCCTATTCTGAGTTTTAACCACAATATAAAACCCAACGATTAAAATTAATAAGGCATATATCTTAGACAGTACGGGAAGTAAAAAGACGGCACCCCCTATGACTGCATGTAGCAAAACAAGTTGAAAATAAGAGATTTGTTTTCCTTCTGTTTTCATAGTTATACCGATTGATAAAAATCCAATGCCTTCTCAATAATTTTCACACTTGAAAAATTTTCATAAACATAAGACTTTAAATTAGAAGAATAAAATATTCGCGACGTTTCATTTTCTGCTAAACCAACTAACAAAGTTGCTAACTGTTCAGGTTGTTCCGGATCAAACAGCAAACCATTTACACCCTCTATAATAATCTCCGGACATTGCCCTACATTAGTACTTATTACAGCTAATTGAGCCTGACCATACTCTAATAAAACAACAGGAAATCCTTCAAAAGTTGAAGCTAAAACACCTATTGAAGCTTGCGCTAAAATAGTGTGAACATCGTTTCGGACACCGTATAAAAAAACAACTTCTTCTAGATTATTTTTCGTTATAAACTGCCTAACATCATTTGAATAACCATCGTTCATCTCTTTACCAACAAGATGTAAAGTCCATCCCTTCTCAAAAACTTTAGAATCCCGAAAACCTTCGAGTAAAATCCTATGATTTTTAGGCGCTCTTAAATTAGAGAGACAGACAATTCTTTTTCCAGCTTCTCCTTTGAGTAGTGTTGAACCCTTCATACCCGAATTAAAAACAGTAAAATTTGGAAGATAAATAATTGGTTGGCAAAAAAGATTTTTCCGAGCCCATTGCAATAATTCATCGTTGCAAGCAATGACGCCATCAAAGAAGAGCGAAGCTATTTTGAGGTACCCATTATTGGAAAGGCTATTTTTAATTCGATCACCATAATGATCATGCCAGATCAGTTTCACTTTGAAGCAAATGAGTTTAACCAAGATACCGACAAAAAAAGAACTCCCGTGAACGTGCATCACAGTAACCTTATTTTCCAAAAGCAGTTGTCTCAATCGTAAAATTGCTTTAAAATCAAAAGTATTTTTCCTGTTAAGGCAAATGAAATCTACATTAGGATGAAGTTGTTCCTTCAAAACCCCTTCCCTACGGGTAGCAATTAGGCCAGAATAAGAAATCTGATCGGCAAGACCATTGGCATAATTAACGGCCATACGCTCCGCTCCACCTGCTTCTAAGCTATCTATAATTTGAACTACTCGCATTATTGTTGTTTCACTAATTTAGCTATTTCTCTTTCAAAATAATCGGTTGTATACTGTCTAGACCAATTGGAAGCAGCATTGCTTATTCGGTGATACTGATCTGGATTATTGAACAAGTCGACTATTTTTTGTTGATCTTGCTTTTCATCCAAACGTAAAACAACACCCCTCTTTCCATTACCGAGCATAAAGGGTACACAGGATACAGCAGTCAC
>JAGORP010000127.1 GCA_018062725.1 Flavobacterium sp. | reverse complement strand
GATTTAAAAGATAGCTTAATATCCATTTCTTTTTTAATACTGATAATCATTTCTATTGCAATATTTTATTTTTCTATATTTCAAAAGGAAAAAGATTTGACCTATGTTTCAATATTGAATTTACTTATTTTCATAATTTCAACACTATTAATTATGTTTGAAAGGAATTTTGAAAACATTAACCAAATAAAAATAGGCTATTATTTGTTTTTACTAAATTCAATTTTAATCATTTATTTTTGCAGAAAAGAATTGAAATCACACCAATGAAACTCGAATACTATCTACAAGACATCAACGAAGTAGCGCAAAAAATTCTCGATGCTAATCCCCAAAAAGTCATACTTTTTAATGGTGAAATGGGCGCTGGAAAAACCACTTTGATCAAAAAATTATGTACTACTTTAGGTGTTCAAGACGCTACAAGTAGTCCAACTTTTAGTTTAGTTAATGAATACCAAACCATTAACAATCAATTAGTTTATCATTTTGATGTCTATCGCTTAAGATCACAATCCGAAGCCTTAGACATGGGAATCGATGAGTATTTATATTCTGGCAATTGGTGCTTTATCGAATGGGCTAAAAAAATCCCCGATTTACTTCCTGAAAACTATTCAGTGATTACGATTTCGGTTTTAGAGGACGGAAAGAGACTATTGGAATTGGTTTAAAGTAACACCACGAATGCACGAATAGTTTTTTTATACTTTTACTAGTTAATATTCTTGTATTCGTGGTAAAAAACCTTAAAACAAAAGATTTTTTCGTAATTTGTGCCAAGCAAACAAACAATCATGGCCATTACCACTCCTTTTAGCAAAAAAGATTTACTTCCACAGGAAGAAAAATTAGAAGTAGCTAGACATAAAAGTGAACTTTTCATCGGAATACCTAAAGAAACTTCCTTTCAAGAACGCCGTATTTGCCTGACTCCCGATGCGGTTAGTTCTATCACCAATCACGGTCATCGCATCTTAATGGAAGCAGGTGCCGGTAAAAACGCTAGTTATTCAGATAAAGAATATAGTGATGCTGGGGCCGAAATTACCCACGACACACAGAAAGTATTCGATTGTCCGATGATTTTAAAAGTGGAACCGGCAACAATCGCAGAAATTGAAATGATGAAACCTCAAACTATTATCATTTCAGCCATACAGCTAAAAACAAGAAAAAAAGAGTATTTCGAAGCCTTAAAAAAGAAAAAAATTACTGCTTTAGCCTTCGAATACATAAAAGACGACGACAATTCCTTTCCTGCTGTAAAATCATTGAGCGAAATTGCAGGAACCGCATCCGTATTGGTTGCAGCCGAATTGATGACCTGCGGAAAAGGCGGAAATGGCTTATTATTCGGAAATATTACTGGTGTTCGTCCTACAGAAGTGGTTATTCTTGGTGCCGGAACTGTTGCCGAATATGCTGTAAAAACTGCTTTAGGTTTAGGTGCTTCTGTTAAAGTGTTTGATAATTCGATTACAAAATTACGCCGATTACAAAACAATTTACAACAACGTGTTTTCACCTCCACCATTCAAAATAAAACCCTTTTAAAATCATTAAGACGTTGCGATGTGGCTATTGGCTCCATGCGAGGAAAATACAGAACTCCAATTGTCGTTACCGAAGAGATGGTCTCTCACATGAAAAAAGGCTCTGTAATTGTTGATGTCAGTATTGATACCGGTGGCTGTTTTGAAACTTCCGAAATTACAACGCATGAAAATCCGACGTTTGTCAAACACGGCGTTACTCATTACTGTGTTCCTAACATTCCGTCGCGATATTCAAAAACCGCTTCGTTATCCATTAGCAACATTATCACGCCTTACCTGCTTCAAATTGCCGAGGATGGTGGGTTAGAAAGCGCTATACGTTGTGATGCTGGATTAAAAAATGGCGTTTATTTCTACCATGGAATTTTAACCAATAAAAATATTGGAGAATGGTTCGATTTAACCTATAGAGACATTAATTTAATTGTATTTTAAGAGTTTTCTTTAGTACTTTTGCCAAAAAAAAAAAAAAAAGAAGATGAATTTTATATCTCGGTTAAGTTATTACTTGTTTGGAGCTTTAGGCGGAAGTATTATTGTGTATTTTGTTTTCAGCAAAAAAGAAACGCGCTGCAGTTATTTTCCCAATGAAAGGGTTTTAAACAACATTAGAACCAAACCATTCCACTATTCTGATGCTGCTTCTAAAGTTTTGGATGAAGAATGGATCGACAGTCTTGATGTAAAAAACACTTTAACCCTTGGTGACGTTGACTTCGATAGAAGCAATATAAAAGTTGGTGCCGCCAAACTATATGTCATTGAAGGTAAAACGACCAAGAATCAAAAAATCGAATTAACAGTCGAAAATTTCGAAAACAAAGCTGTTTTAAAAGAAATTAAGAAGTTATAAATACCTTTCTCGGATTACATTTTGATGGTGCATACAATGCCCTGAAATAATAAAACCCAACGCGCGTACAGAAATTTCACCATTGGACGCAATTCCTTTATGAAGTAACATTTCGTCTGTGAAATTTTCAAATAAAGCAATTGTTGCTTTTCTAACAACCACAAATTCAACCAACAAGGATTTTATATCTCGATTATTCGCATTGGAAATCGGAACATAATCATTTTCCTCAAAACCGGCCAACGGAGTTGTATCAAACCGTGCAAAACGAAGCGCTCTATAGGCAAATATCCTTTCCGCATCAACGATATGTAAGATAATTTCTTTAATCGTCCATTTTCCAGGCAAATACCGATATTCGTGTTTATCAGAAGGAATTGTCGTTATGAAGTTTACAAAATCGTGCAGATTTTCTTCTAAAACCTCAACAACATCAAGACTTTTTACTTCATTGACATAGGAAGTATAATGCACCGGATATTCTGTAGGTTGCAAATTTTTCATGAATACAAATTAAATTATAACGTTTAATCAATAAAAATATAAAAAAAAGACCTTTTTCAAGGTCTTTCGTATTTTACATTTCTCTAAAAATGGTATGCATTAAGCGTTTTTTATCGTTGATACTTTCATCAAGCGAAATCATGGTTTCCGTTCTGTATACCCCTTCGATATCGTCTATCATATAAATAACATCTTTTGCATGCTTGGTATCTCTCGCTCTGATTTTACAGAAAATATTAAATTTACCAGTAGTTACATGCGCTACAGTCACATATGGAATTTCATTAATACGCTCCAAAACGAATTTAGTTTGCGAGGTATTGTTTAAAAACACTCCAACATAAGCAATGAAAGAATAACCCAATTTTTCATAATCTAATGTCAAAGAAGAACCCTGAATAATTCCTGCATCTTCAAGTTTTTTCACGCGAACGTGTACGGTTCCTGCAGAAATTAAAAGTTTTTTTGCAATATCAGTAAAAGGAATTCTTGTGTTGTCAATCAACATATCAAGAATTTGATGATCTACTTCATCTAATCGAAACTTGCTCATATATTTATATTTGTGTTTATGCTATTTGCTTATTTTCCTTCCGTTAACAAAGAAAATAGAGTCATTCAAACAAAAATTAGCTGTACGATCTATTTCTGGGATATTATTTAAATCATCGCTGTAATTCCCACCTTTTCCATCATACTCCAAATGTCCAAAATTGGTTATTCCCTCTCCAACTTCAACAAAAGCAGCTTCAAATACAACAGTATCACCAACTAACATTTCCTTGTAATGCGCCGCAAAGTTAGTAATTATATTTAAAGAATTCGTATTAACTTTAAACTTTCTGTAAACAAAATCGTAAAAAATCGATTTATTTTGAGGAATATTTAAATACTTTTCCAAATTAACGCCCTCAATCTCATTTTCACCAACATATTTTAAACTAGACAAATATGCTATAAAAATAAATTTTCTTGTTTCTTCACGTTCGTAATCATTTTGAAAATGCCCAGCTTCGAATAAAATTGTAGGAACTCCAAGCATTTGAAATTGATCCCCAATACAATTACTGTTAAAAGAATCATCAAAACGTCCAATTTGATTCGGAATATGCTTTTGTAATTCCGAATTCATTGCTACAATTACATCTACAGCCTTTAAACGTGTAGTATTATACGCTCTTTCCTCATTATAAGCGGGCGATAAAAACGAAACCGTTGCCGGATTTCTGGTCTCTCCTGCTGCAAAAATAGAACGTTGGTCGTGTAAGTTATAACAAAAGTCAGGATTAAAGGATTCGAAAGTACTTCGTAATAATTGACTTTCGGGTTGCGACAAGACATTTGAATCCCGATTTAAATCGATTTCATTAGCATTAACACGAGTGTACACCTCAGCACCATCAGGATTTAATATCGGAATACACAATAAGG
>JAGORP010000126.1 GCA_018062725.1 Flavobacterium sp. | reverse complement strand
AAATGATGTTCGCCAATCCATGCTGTCGCAAACGGAATAAGAGAAAGCCAAAAAAGCAGATGCAAATTGGCCCATAATATGCCACCGGTTACTTTTTTTACGGTATGCATCATGTGGTGGTGGTTGTTCCAATAAATTCCAACATAGATAAAACTAAGGATGTAACTGATAAAAACGGGGGCTAATTTTAAAAATGATTTAAAATCGGTTCCCTCTGGAGTCTTTATTTCCAAAACCATGATGGTGATTATTATAGCAAGTACACCATCACTAAAAGCTTCCAGTCTCGTTTTATTCATGTTAATGATTTTTGAGTTCTTCTTTTATGATGGGTTTGTTTGATTTCATTTCCAGAAATAATACTAATGTTTCCGTCAATTTCGAACATGGCCAATTTTACGTCATTTTGATGTTCAATTCCATGTTCTCGAATGGCTTCTTCCAATTCTTCGGAAGTTATTCCCAATCGTGCTAATGTTTTATAATAGGTTTTTCCATTGTGGATTAAAACTTCTGGTTTGTCCTGCACAATTTCTTTTATAAAATTAGATTTGAGCATTATTTTTTTAAAAACCAGATTGATGGTGAATAAGGCAAACGCGGCAATAATTCCACCCAATAAAGAAGAATCACTGCCCACCATTGCATTTTGTACCGAATTACTAATGAGTAAGATTAAAATGATATCGGCCGTATTTAATTGTGACAATTCTTTTTTACCGAAGAGGCGCAAAGCGATGATCATAAAAAAATAGACCGCAACACTACGAATAACAATATCTAAATATTGATAAATCATTTTATCTTAAAATTTTTCTCAATGGCTTTGATCATTTCGCCAGCGATGTCTTTGTGAGTAGCACCTTCTATGCCTTCTAATCCTGGAGATGAGTTTACTTCCAGTAATAATGGCCCTTTGGAAGAACGTATAATATCGACTCCAGCGACTTTTAAATCCATGGCTTTGGCAGCTTTAATTGCAATTTTTTTCTCAGCGGCGGTTACTTTTACAACTGAAGCAGTTCCCCCCATGTGAATATTAGCTCTGAACTCTCCAGGAGCTGCTTCGCGTTGCATTGATGCTACTACTTTGCCATCCACTACAAACAATCGCAAATCCTTACCATTGGCTTCTTTAATGAATTCTTGGACTAAAATATTGGCATTCAAACTCTTGAAAGCGTTAATAACTGATTCGGCTGCTTTTTTGGTTTCTGCTAAAACAACTCCTTTTCCTTGTGTTCCCTCTAAAAGTTTGACAATTAAGGGAGAACCGCCGACCATTTTGATCAAATCATCTGTGTCTAAAGGCGAGTTTGCGAATCCAGTGGTGGGAATATCCACGCCGTGATTTAAAAGCAATTGTAGGGAAAATAATTTATCTCTCGATTGTGTAATGGAAGCAGCTGAATTTAAAGTAAATACTTTTAATGCTTCAAACTGTCGGGTTAACGCACAGCCATAAAAGGTAATACTCGGACGAATACGCGGAATAATGGCATCAAAATCGTTTAAAACACGTCCGCCACGATAATGGATTTCGGGTGTGGTAGCATCGAGTTTCATGTAACATTCCTTGATGTTTAAGAAGTGCATTTCATGTCCGCGTAATTCTCCAGCTTCTATAATTCTTCGGTTGCTATACAATTCTGGATTACTAGCTAAAACACCAATTCGTAATCCGTTTTTAACCACTTCAGAGGATTTGTAATAGTTTTTAATTTCATCGAAAGACGCTTGGCCCAATTGATATTTCTCTTCTGGATCTACAACGATTCTTCCCATCATGGCTTCTCGCCCTAATAGCATTCGGAAACCCATGGAATCCCGATTGGTAAGCGTCACTTCTATGTTCCAAATTTTATCACCTAATTGCAATTGGGTTTGGATGACATACCGTTGTTCACGAAAACCACTTGAGCTTTTTACGACACGTTTATCGATTAATCGCGCTTCACATTTTTTAGTGATTTTCGTATTATTTTGAAGCGGATTGACTTCAAATTGTACCCAATTTTCATTATTTTTTAAAAACGGAGTAATATTTAAGGCATGTAAAGCAGAAGTTTTGGCGCCAGAATCGACACGAGCTTTGATATAAGGAATTTGCAATTCAGGAAATGAACACCATTCTTCACTTCCAATAATTACTTTACTCTGTGACATAGGAGAGGGGTTTAAATAAAAAACTAAGTTAGTATAATTTCAATAAAAAAAACCTACTAATTAGTAGGTTTTTGTTTCGCTTGTTCGCTATCGCTCGGGCCCGCTTTTTTGACATTTACTTTGAGTTCTTGTAAATCAACATCTAATTCCATTTCTATGGTATCCCCTTCATGAATTTTAGAAGTAATAATTTCTTCGGCCAAAGCATCTTCGACATATTTTTGAATGGCTCTTTTTAATGGTCGAGCACCAAATTGTTTGTCAAAACCTTTGTCGGCAATAAATGTTTTAGCGGCATCTGATAAAAGTAGGTTATAGCCTAAATCTTTAACTCTTCCATATAATTTTTGCAATTCGATATCGATAATCAGGTTGATATCATCTTTTTCTAATGAATTGAAAACAATAACATCATCAATTCTATTTAAAAATTCAGGGGCAAACGTTTTCTTTAGTGCATTTTCAATCACACTTTTTGAATGTTCGTCGGCTTGATTTGTCTTCGCAGCGGTTCCAAAACCAACACCTTGACCAAAATCTTTCAATTGACGCGCTCCCACATTAGAAGTCATGATGATAATCGTATTTCTGAAATCAATTTTACGGCCCAAGCTATCGGTCAAATATCCATCATCTAAAACTTGTAACATCATATTAAATACATCAGGATGTGCTTTTTCGATTTCGTCAAGAAGCACTACGCAATATGGTTTACGACGCACTTTTTCTGTTAATTGTCCGCCTTCTTCATAACCTACATATCCTGGAGGCGCTCCTACCAAACGAGATATGGCAAACTTTTCCATGTATTCACTCATGTCGATGCGCACTAAAGCTTCTTCCGAATCAAATAATTCTTTCGCTAAGACTTTCGCTAATTGTGTTTTACCAACACCAGTAGAGCCTAAGAAAATAAAGGAACCAATAGGTTTGTTTGGATCTTTTAATCCGGCACGATTACGTTGAATGGCACGAGCAATTTTTTGTACAGCGTCATGTTGTCCTATTACTTTTTTATCTAATAATTGAGGTAAATGTGCTAATTTATTGCTTTCGGTTTGCGCAATACGATTTACAGGAATTCCGGTCATCATAGAAACTACATCGGCAACGTTGTCTTCGGTTACTCGAATGCGATTGTTTTTAGAATCTTCTTCCCATTGTTCTTGAGCGATTGCTAATTCTTTTTCTATGCGTTTTTCATCATCGCGAAGTTTGGCTGCTTCTTCGTATTTCTGACGTTTTACAACTGTATTTTTTAGCTCTCTAACTTCTTCTAATTGACGTTCTAAATCTAAAATTTGTTTAGGAACATCGATATTGGTGATGTGTACGCGTGAACCTGCTTCGTCTAAAGCATCAATCGCTTTGTCCGGTAAAAAGCGTTCGCTCATATAGCGTTCGGTTAATTTCACACAAGCTTCAATGGCTTCAGGAGTATACGAAACACTATGATGGTCTTCGTATTTCCCTTTAATATTATTCAGAATTGTAATCGTTTCTTCAATAGAAGTCGGAACTACAATCACTTTTTGAAAACGTCTTTCTAAAGCGCCATCTTTTTCAATATATTGGCGGTATTCATCCAATGTTGTGGCACCAATACATTGGATTTCTCCTCTGGCTAACGCTGGTTTGAACATGTTAGAAGCGTCTAACGAACCAGTAGCACCTCCAGCACCAACGATGGTATGAATTTCATCTATGAAAAGAATGATATCGTCATTTTTCTCCAATTCATTCATTACCGCTTTCATGCGCTCTTCAAACTGTCCACGGTATTTCGTGCCGGCTACAAGAGATGCTAAATCAAGGGTAACTACACGTTTTCCGTATAAAATTCGTGATACTTTCTTTTGAATAATGCGAAGTGCTAAACCTTCAGCTATAGCCGATTTTCCAACACCTGGCTCACCAATTAATAGCGGATTGTTCTTTTTTCTTCTGCTTAAAATTTGAGAAACACGTTCTATTTCTTTTTCACGTCCTACTACAGGGTCTAATTTTCCTTCTTCGGCCATTTCGGTTAGGTCACGACCAAAGTTGTCTAAAACAGGGGTCTTAGATTTTTTATTGGATTTATTGGCAGGATTATTAAAATTGCCTTCTTTAAAACTGTCATCTTGTCCTGAATCGTCTCCATAGGAAGACTCGTTTTTCGGGAAATTGTCTTGAAAATCTTCTTCGTTTGGTTGCATAGTCAAATAT
>JAGORP010000125.1 GCA_018062725.1 Flavobacterium sp. | reverse complement strand
CAGCAACATCATACCCGCCAAATGGTTTATTATTATTGTAAAAGCCATTATGCTCAAAGGTGTCGGAATTCAATACATATGGAAAGAAACACTTATTCTAATTGGAATGACCGTGTTTTTTATATCGGTGAGTATTAGAAAATATAAAATTAGATTAGAATAACTTTTAGGAGCTATTCCTGCTTTACGCTCCAATCTTTTCTTTTTTAAAGAAAAAAAGAAAAGGATTTCCTCTGCAATCAGGGCTAAAAATCATACAATGAAAACAATACTATTCATCATACAAAAGGAATTCAAGCAAATTTTTAGAGATAAAAGTATGTTGCAACTGATATTTATTCTACCCATTTTGCAATTATTGATTTTGTCTAATGCAGCTACTTTTGACGTTAAAAATATCAGTATTACCTTTGTCGATAATGATCAAAGTCGGGATTCAAGAGATTTAATAAATGCTTTTAAAGCATCAACTTATTTTAAAGTTACAGAACCTTTTTATTCTGAAAATGAAGCCGTTGAAGAAATGCAAAAAGGGAAAACCGACATTATTGTTACTATTCCTATTCATTTCAATCGTTATCTGCAAAAAGAACAAAAAGCAAGTGTTTCAGTAAGTATTAATGCCATTGATGCAGCAACGGCTGGTGTTGAAAATGTGTATGTAACACAGATTATAAATACGTATAATCAAAATATTCAAATGCAGTCAAAATACTTCTCTGAAAACAAAGAAGTTGCTCAAAACATAATGGTTATTCCCTCTTTTTGGTATAATAACACCTTAAATTACAAAACCTTTATGGTTCCAGGCATATTGGTTTTATTAGTTACTATGCTTACATTATTTTTATCATCGATGAATATTGTTAGAGAAAAAGAACTAGGCACTTTAGAGCAAATCAATGTTACACCTATCAAGAAATATCAATTTATTATCGGAAAATTATTTCCGTTTTGGATACTAGGTTTAGTGATTTTGACAGTTGGTTTACTAATAGCCAAACTTGTTTTTAATGTGCCCATGTTAGGCAGTATTTTTCTTGTTTATGGATTTACATCAGTGTATTTGCTATTAATTTTAGGATTCGGTTTATACATTTCCAATCATACAGAAACGCAACAGCAAGCCATGTTTATTGCTTGGTTTTTTATGGTCATTTTTATTTTAATGAGTGGCTTGTTTACGCCCATCGAAAGCATGCCAAAATGGGCTCAAAATCTAACTTTGTTGAATCCTATTCGGTATTTTGTAGAGTTTATTAGAATGGTTCTTTTAAAAGGCTCAGGAATTTCAGAAGTGCTACCAAACCTTTTAATTGTTAGCGGATTTGCAGTTTTTGTAAATGGCATGGCGGTTTGGAGTTATAAAAAATCAAATTAGAAAACTAGCTGAAACCTAAGATTTAATCAAAAAGCAATTGATTAATTGTAATCTTCATTCAAAGTAAAATAGTTTAAAGCATTAATGCAGTAAAGACTTATATTAGCTCAATGTTTATAAAATGGTTTAACCGAAATACATTGTTGTAAAGCATAACAATATGGAAAATAATAAATCACACTGGGAAAATGTATTTGCGACTAAAAACCCAAACGAAGTAAGTTGGACACAAAAATATCCCAAAACGTCTATGAAATATTTAGAAAATTTGGGACTTCCTAAAACCGCTAAAATCATTGATGTTGGTGGTGGCGATAGTAATTTAGTAGATGCTTTAGTAGAAAACGGATATGAAAATATTTGGGTTTTAGACATATCTGAATTTGCATTAGAAAAAGTAAAGAAACGCTTAGGAGAAAAAGCAGCTAAAGTAAATTGGATTGTTTCCGACATTACTGAATTCTCTACCGACCTTAAATTTGATTTTTGGCATGATCGAGCTGTTTTCCATTTCCTAACAAACCAAGAAAGTATAGATAAATATGTAGCACTAATTACAAAAGCTATAGCTGATAACGGCAATTTTCTATTGGGTACATTTTCAGAAAACGGTCCTTTAAAATGCAGCGGTTTAGAAATAAAACAATATTCAGAAAGTTCAATGAAAAAAGCGTTCAGTTCAAATTTTGAAGCTGTAAACTGTTTTACAGAAAACCACACAACTCCTTTTGACACCGTACAGAATTTTCAATTTTGTGGTTTTATAAAACTATAGATACAATACAAGAATCAACTTAAAGATGTTTACTAAAATTAGTAAACATCTTTTTTTTGCAATTATATAATTAAACTATTTATAAACTGTCTTTTAGCAAATAGCGCATCATTTAATTCTAAAAACCAATAACTTAACAAGTTTTCAAAATAATTATATAACAAAAAATTTATAGTATAAAATACTTTTGAAGTATAACTTAAATAAAAATACTATGAAAAATTACCACACGTACAAAAGTTGTATTGAAGCTTGTTTAAAATGTGTAGCACTTTGCAATCATTGTGCATCCTCATGTGCAAAAGAGGAAAACACCAAAATGATGTCCTTATGCATACAACTTGATTTAGAATGCGCCGCAATTTGCTCAGCTGCAGCACAATTAATGAGTCTCGGTAGTGAAAGAGCCATCGAAATCTGTAAAATTTGTGCAGATATTTGCGATACTTGTGGCGAGGAATGCGGAAGTCACGACAATACGCATTGTCAAGAATGTTCAGAAGCATGTAAAAATTGCGCTATCGAATGTAGAAAAATGGCGGCTTAATTCCCCACAACTATTTCCTTTTTGAAACTTTCATACGAGATCTTGACATGTAGTAATTGTAAAGCGCATTCCAATAAAAAATTATATGCTTTATGATTCCAATCATAAAATCTAACCCTATTCAATTCAGACCTTTGAACTATTATTTTAAACTAAAACATATTATGAAAAAACTAGTATTAGTAATGACCACAGCAATTATAATGTTTTCTTGTGGCAAAAAAGAAAAAACAGGCGGCGACTATTCTCCACAACCTGAAGAAACGGTTGCAGAAGAAACTGTTGCCGCAGATGCCTCAACGTACGATCCTAAAAGAGGTGAAGGAAAGTTCTCCACGGTTGAACTTGGCGCTTCCTTAGACCAGGCCATGGCCTCCAAAGGTGAAGAAGCCGCAGGAGTAAAATGTACCTCATGCCACAAACTTACAGATGAAAAACTGGTAGGTCCAGGTTGGAAAGGTGTAACTGAAAGAAGAAGACCTGAATGGATTATGAACTTTATTACCAATCCAGATCCAATGATCGACAAAGATCCAGAAGTTCAAGCTCAACTCGAAATTTGTCTTGTTCGTATGCCAAATCAAGGTTTGGTCGACAATGAAGCAAGAAATATTTTAGAGTTCATGCGTAAAAATGATGGTGTAAAATAAAACTAACAGGCTATCTTATTGAGTGAAAGCAATAAGACGGTTTTTAATTTCAAAAAGATGAAAAATAGATTTGTAAAAGCAATTGTAGTTCTCGTTTTAGGAAGTGCATTATTCACTTCTTGTAAACCCAAAAATTCGGGAGATGTAGTTAGCGGAGATGCGGCGCAAAGAGTATATGTTGCTCCTGGAAAATATGATGAGTTTTATAACTTCGTTTCAGGAGGTTTTAGCGGTCAAATGAGTGTTTATGGTCTTCCAAGTGGAAGAATGTTGAAAGTTGTTCCTATTTTTTCGGTGGATCCGGAAAGCGGATGGGGTTTTAGCGAAGAAACCAAACCCATGTTGAATACGTCAGAAGGTTTTATTCCATGGGATGATCAACATCACTTGGAGTTATCTCAAACGAACGGTGAAGTTGATGGCCGATGGATTTTTGCGAACGCAAACAATACACCACGTATTGCACGTGTGGATTTAAAACGATTCAAAACATCAGAAATAATTGAATTACCCAATTCTGCCGGAAATCACTCCTCACCTTTTATTACTGAAAATACCGAATATGTAGTGGCAGGAACACGTTTCGGAATTCCGAGTGACTACGAAGATGGAGATGTTCCTATCAATACCTACAAACAAAATTTTAAAGCACACATCAGTTTTATCAAAGTCGACAAAGAATCAGGTAAAATGGATTTATCGTTCCAATTGCGTTTACCTGGAGTAAATTTCGACCTTTCGCATGCAGGTAAAGGTAAATCGCACGGTTGGTTTTTCTTCACGTGTTACAATACCGAACAAGCCAATACACTTTTAGAAGTAAATGCTTCTCAAAATGATAAAGATTTTATCATGGCAGTGAACTGGAAAAAAGCCGAAGAGTACATCAAAGCGGGTAAAGGAAAAATTGAAAAAACGAAATATGCGCACAACACGTGGAACGATGAAACGCATACAGGAACTTCGGTAATCAAAGATGAAGTTTTAGTTTTAGACGCAATGGCCATGAAAGACATTTGTTACTTAATGCCTTGTCCAAAATCACCGCATGGTTGCGACGTAGATC
>JAGORP010000035.1 GCA_018062725.1 Flavobacterium sp. | reverse complement strand
GGATATAAGATTAGTCCCGAAATCTCTGTGGTTACCCGAACTGCTTTTGGTAGTTTAAAAAATCCAGAGCAACACGAATTGTTTGAGTTCAAAACCTTAGAAAAAGGATTTTTTGAAAGCGGTGTTGAGATGAATAAAATTTTTAAAGGATTGGGTCTGAATTTCTTCTTCCGCTACGGACCCAACGGTTTGCCCAAATTTGAAGACAATTTATCGTTGAAAATTTCCTATCACTTAGATTTAGGATTTTAAGCATCAACTTTTGTTCTAAAAAACATCAAACCAAACATCAAAAAAAGAGTCGTTAAAATGACGATTTGAATGATTAACGAATTGTTGACTAAGGCAGATGTTTGCGATGTCGGAATGGATAAAAATAATAAAATAGTAATTAATCCTCGGGGCGAAATATAGAGTAAAGGATTTAAATCTAACTTCACAATTTTTAGTACAAGCGCTCGTACCACAAATATCGAAACGGTTATCGACAGCGACCAAACAAAGGTTTCTTGATTGAGTAATTCTTCTGTTTTTATTAAAAAACCGAAGAGGATAAAAAACAAAGTTCGAATTAAAAAAGTAAACTCAGAGGTTAATTCTCTGAACTTTTGAATTTCTTTGCTGAATAGTTCGGGTTGTAATTTCTCTACAAATTTATAGTGTTTTAACTCGTCTAAATTTCCAACCAACAATCCAAATAAAAGAATAAAAATTAAGGCAGGTAAATGATAGACCTTTGAAATGTAGTAGATTAGAATTACTAAAATAATTATTGGAGCAAATTTCACCTTGTGTTTGATTCTACTTAGAAGAAAAGCCAAACCAATAGTTGCTGCAAATGAAATGAGTAGGATGATTAACATATCCAATAAGAAATATCCAAAAGAAGAAACGTCAATTTCGTCGTGAAGTGTAATAAAATTGAATAAAATCACGCCAAAAACATCCGAAAGGCTACTCTCATAGGTGATGAATTCTTTTTGAGATGACTTTAAATTTTTTGCGCTCGAAATGGCCACAGCACTACTGATTACTGATATGGGAATTGCATTCGCCAAACTGTCTTTAAACGAAATGGCAGCATCAAAATAATAAATCACTTGAGCAATTCCGAAACTCAAGACCAACATAGGAACAATCGCTACCAAAGCTGATTTGCCAATTAAAGGGTAATTTTCTTTTTTCAGTTCTAATTCTAACGAACCATCCAAAACAATTAAAATCAAACCAATCGTTCCAATTAAGGGAAGCGTGGACTCTAAATTAGGAATGGGAATGTTAAGAAAAACAGTAACTTTTTTCACCAACCAACCCAATGTTAATAATAAAATTACTGACGGAATCCTTGTTTTAGAAGAGGTTACATCAAAAACGTATGCTAAAAGCAAGAGCGCACATACGGTAATTATTATCGATGCATTCATCAGATTTTTTTTCAAATTTAAATCATTTTTGAATTCAATTTTAAGAAAAAATATATTATTTAACACAAAAATCATATTGGTTTTTTAGTAAAACTTTTACTTTCCCAGCCTTTGATTTAGATAGGTTTTCACTACATTTGCACTCGTTTTAAGTCAGTATGAAAAAGATGTTAGGTATAGGTTTTTGGGAATTAATCGCCCGAATAATCCTCAGAAATCGAATTGTAATTATCAGTGGAATCGTTTTGATAACGATTTTCATGGTATTTCAATGGAAGAATATCAAGTTCACGCACACCGAAGCCAACCTAATTCCTGCCGACGATAAAGTAAATGTTGACTACAATACGTTTCTGCAACACTTTGGAGAAGAAGGCAATCTCATCGTGATTGCAACCAAAGATAAAAAGTTATTTACACCCAAAGTATATCAGGCGTGGTCGGAATTGATGAATACTATCAAATCGCACAAAGAAGTAACGTTGGTGATTTCAGTCGATAATTTACAGAATCTCACCAAAAACGATTCGCTGCAAACCTTCGAACTCAAACCTTTTGTTGACAAAAGTAAAGTTCAAGACGAAAAATATCTAAAAACCATCCAATCGGAATTGTTTACTAAACTTCCTTTTTACGAAGGATTGTTGTTCAATAAAAAAACGGGCGCCATTCGTTCTGCGGTGTATTTGGACAAAAAAATAGTCAACACGATTGCCCGAAAGGAGTACGTATTAACGCAGTTAATTCCGGCTATTGAAAAATTCGAAAAAGACACCAAAATCGATTTGCATACTTCGGGTATGCCTTACATCCGAACATTAAACGCCAAAACCATCATCGATGAAATCGGTTTGTTTATTGGTGCGGCTTTGTTGATTACGTCGCTAATTTTCTTCTTTTTCTTCCGATCATTCCGTGCTACCTTAATTTCACTTATTGTGGTAATTATTGGTGTGATGTGGTCGTTTGGAACGTTGGCCATGTTAGGATACGAAATCACGGTTCTTACCGCATTGGTACCGACTTTAGTGATTGTAATTGGAATTCCGAATTGTATTTTCTTCATCAATAAATACCACCAAGAATACCAAAAACACGCCAACAAAGCGAAGTCGTTGCAACGGGTAATCACCAAAACCGGAACCGCCACGTTGATGACGAATCTAACGACAGCGTTTGGTTTTGCTACTTTTATCGCAACGAATAATACGTTGTTAGTTGAATTTGGAGTAGTAACATCCATCAACATCATTGCGATTTATTTGCTGTGTTTGTTGATTATTCCGATTTTCTTCAGTTACATTCCGCCACCAATTCCGCGTCATTTGGGTCACTTAGGCCGTGAATATTTAACGTCTTTTATGGGTTGGATTGTGCGTACTGTAAAGTATAATCGCGTCGGTGTTTATGTCACTGCGGTAATTTTGTTGGTGTTCGGAATCATCGGAATCCACGAAATTAAAATCTCGGGAAGTCTGATTGAAGACATGCCCAAGAAAACCGATTTTTTTCAGGACATTCGGTTTTTTGAAAAAGAGTTTGACGGTGTGATGCCGTTGGAAATCATGATCGACACCAAAAAGAAAAATGGCGTCATGCGATTGACCAATTTGCGTCGAATGGAAGATTTGGAAGAGACAATCACCGATATTCCCGAACTTTCAAAACCAATTTCCATCGTCAATATTGCCAAAAGTTTTAAGCAGGCATATTACAACGGAAATCCCGATTTTTATGAATTGCCAACCTCGCAAGAAGAATCTTTTATACTGCCGTACATCAAAAATTCGTTGGACAGCGCAGGTGATAATCAATTAAAAAGTTATGTGACTTTTGATGGAAGTATCGCGCGAATCACCACATTCATCAAAGACGAAAACGGCGAAAAAATGGAAGCCATCGAAGCGCAATTGCGTCATAAAATCAATAAAATATTTCCGTCCCCGCGGTATGAAGTCATCATAACGGGAAAAGCTTCCGTATTCCAAAAAGGAACAAAATATTTATTGGATAATTTACTGTCGTCGTTGCTTTTCGCTTTTTTAATCACAGGTGTATTGGTGGCGATTATGTTCCGTTCGTTCAAAATGGTTTTGGTTTCGATCATTCCGAATTTACTTCCATTATTGATGACCGCAGGTTTGATGGGCTTTTTGGGAATTCCGTTAAAACCTTCAACTATTTTGGTATTCGGAATAGCCTTCGGAATGTCGGTCGACGACACGCTGCGGTTTTTAGCACAATACCGTTTAGAACTTTCTCGGAACGATTGGCGCATTAAAAAATCGGTTTTTGCTACCTTTGAAGATGCCGGAATTAGTATGTTTTACACGTCCATTGTTTTGTTTTTTGGATTTTCGGTATTCATGCTGTCGAGTTTTGGCGGAACGATTGCGTTAGGCGGATTGGTTGCTTTGACGCTGTTTTTCGGAATGTTGTCGAATTTGGTTTTACTGCCATCGTTGGTGTTGACATTGAACAAAGCTTTGGCTAACGAACAAGAGTTCATCGAACCAACCATCGACATTTTGGAACATACCGATGAAGAGTTGGACGCCTTAGAAAAGAAAAATAATTAATTTATATTTGCATAAGATTATTTAAGATAAACGGTCACCCTAAGCATTGTCGAAGGGCTAATTTTACATAAGAAATGAAACATACAAAAGTTAAAGACTTATTGAACAGCACACAAACGTTGCCTGAAGTAAATGCCAAAGGTTGGGTTAGAACTTTTAGAAACAATCAATTTATCGCGTTGAACGACGGTTCGACCATCAATAATATTCAATGTGTAGTCGATTTTGAAAACACACCTGAGGAAACCTTAAAACGTATCACAACTGGAGCAGCCATTTCGGTTACTGGTTCATTGGTTGAAAGCCAAGGCGCAGGTCAGAAATATGAAATACAAGTGAAGCAATTGGAAATTTTGGGCGATTCGGATGCGGAAAAATTTCCGATGCAACCCAAAAAACACTCGTTGGAATTTTTACGTGAAAATGCTCACTTACGCGTTCGTACCAATGCTTTTGGAGCCATTATGCGCGTTCGTTCGGTGTTGGCCCATGCGGTTCATACGTATTTTCAAGAAAAAGGATTTGTGTATGTAAACACGCCGATTATTACCGGTTCGGATGCCGAAGGCGCGGGAGAAATGTTTAAAGTTACGGCTTTGCCTTTCGACAATACGCCACGCACCGAAGACGGAAAAGTAAATTATAAAGAAGATTTCTTCGGAAAAGAAACCAATTTAACGGTTTCCGGACAATTGGAAGGCGAGACGTTTGCCATGGCGTTGGGTCAGATTTATACATTCGGACCGACATTCCGTGCCGAAAATTCGAATACGTCGCGTCACTTGGCTGAGTTTTGGATGATCGAGCCGGAAGTGGCGTTCAACGACTTGAATGACAACATGGATTTGGCAGAAGATTTTATCCAATTCGTCATCAAATACACGATGGATAAATGTCCGGATGACTTGAAATTCCTAGAAGGACGTTTGTTGGATGAAGAAAAATCAAAACCACAAGCCGAACGCAGTGAAATGGCGTTGTTGGAAAAATTGAACTTCGTTTTGGAGAACAATTTTAAACGCGTTTCGTATACCGAAGCCATCGATATTCTAAGAGATTCATCTCCAAATAAAAAGAAAAAATTCAACTATATCATTAACGAATGGGGTGCCGATTTACAAAGTGAGCACGAGCGTTATTTAGTAGAAAAACACTTCAAATGTCCGGTGATTTTGTTCGATTATCCGGCCAACATCAAAGCGTTTTATATGCGTTTGAACGAAGACGGAAAAACCGTTCGTGCGATGGATATTTTATTCCCAGGAATTGGTGAAATCGTAGGTGGTTCGCAACGAGAAGAACGCTACGACGTGTTGGTAGAAAAAATGAAAGCTCTTGGCATTGATGAAGAAGAATTATGGTGGTATTTGGATACACGCCGATTTGGAAGCGCGGTTCATTCGGGCTTCGGATTAGGATTTGAACGTTTGGTTCTTTTCGTAACGGGAATGACCAATATTAGAGACGTAATTCCGTTTCCAAGAACGCCGCAAAACGCAGAATTTTAATTGTTGTCTGTTTTCAGTTCTCTGTTTTTATCCGTCATAACAATGATATTTAATATGCAGATAACCGACAACCGACAACCGACAACTGATAACAAGAATGCTTAAGCAAAACCTACAATTCAAACTCTCGCAAAAATTATCTCCTCAACAAATTCAGTTGATGAAGTTGATTCAATTGCCTACGCAAGCTTTTGAACAACGTCTGAAAGAAGAATTAGTTGAAAATCCGGCATTGGAAAGCGGTAAAGACGAAGAAGAGTTGTATGAGAAAGACGAGTTTGATAACAACGATGAATACGATGACTATGAAGGCAGCGACAACATCGAGGCCGAAGACATCAACATCGATGAGTATTTAAGCGACGACGAAACACCCGATTATAAATTACAATCTAATAATTACAGCGATGACGACGAAGACCGCGAAACGCCTTTTGCGGCGCAGACGAGTTTTCATCAGGATTTAATCAACCAATTGAATACGTTTATTCTGACGGATGAACAACGCGAAATTGCTGAGTTTTTGGTTGGAAGTATAGACGACGACGGCTATTTACGTCGTTCCATTCAAGACATTGTAGACGACATGGCGTTTACACAAGGCATTTACACCGACGAAAAAACAGTAGAAAAAATTCTGCAAGTCGTACACGAACTTGAACCTTCGGGAGTCGGTGCGCGCGATTTGCAAGAGTGTTTGTTGTTGCAATTGAAACACAAAACACCTACTGAATCGGTTGAATTGGCGGTCGAAATGATTGAAAATCAGTTTGATGCCTTTACCAAAAAACACTACGATAAATTATTACAGAAGTACGGTATTTCTCAAGAACAGTTGAAGAAAACTATCAACGAAATAGAGAAATTGAATCCGAAACCAGGCGGTTCTTTTGCCGGAAACAGTCGCGTAACCGAAAATATTGTTCCCGATTTTGCTATCCGTATTATTGATGGCGAATTAGAACTGACGCTCAACGGAAGAAACGCGCCGACGTTACACGTGTCCAAAGATTATCAAGAAATGCTGCAAACGTATAAGGATTCGCGCGAAAAATCGGGTTCTCAAAAAGATGCAGTTCAGTTCATCAAACAAAAATTAGACTCGGCCAAATGGTTTATTGATGCCATTCGTCAGCGGCAAGAAACACTATTTGTTACGATGAACGCCATCATGCATTTCCAACAGGAATTCTTTTTGGATGGCGAAGAAACCAGCATGAAACCAATGATTTTGAAAGACATTGCCGATATGGTAGGTTTGGATATTTCTACCGTGTCGCGTGTGGCCAATAGCAAATACGTTGACACGCCATACGGAACCAAATTGATCAAAGAATTTTTCTCGGAAGCGATGAAAAATGATCAAGGCGAAGATGTTTCGACTTTAGAAATAAAGAAAATTCTACAAAACGTCATTGAAGACGAAGACAAAAGCAAGCCACTTCCCGACGATCAATTGGCCGATATTTTAAAAGAAAAAGGCTATCCAATTGCGCGTCGAACCATCGCCAAATACCGCGAACAATTAGACATTCCGGTAGCGCGAATGCGGAAGAAGATTTAAAATTTCATATGGAATAAATTCTTACATTTAGCACTTAAAAATTAAATCTTTTTTATTGCTATGAAAAAATATTTATTTATTCTGTTGTTTACCCATCTTCTTTTTGCTCAAAACGAACCTCAATTAGAATGGTCAAAAGTGCAACCCAATTCAGAAGTTGGAGGAACTGTTTCGATGGTTTCTGGAGCTAAAGATTCATCTGGAAATTTATATTTTCTAGGAAATTTTCAGAACACAGTCGATTTTGATACTTCGACAACTACTTTTAAATTAACTTCCCAAAGTAGTTCGGATCTTTTCATTTCTAAATACAATCCTGATGGTGATTTAATTTGGGCCAAAAACGTAGGTGGATTGGGAACCATTACTGCCAGAACTATTAAAATATCGGGAACAAGTTTGTTCGTTACAGGAAGTTTTACAGGTTCAATCGATTTTGATTCATCCGCTAATTCGGCAATTCAAACCTCAAATGGAGAAAGTGATGGTTTTATGGTAGCTTATACTTTAGACGGAAGCTATAGTGCAGTAAAGTCTATAGGCGGATCAGGATTTGATGAAGTTTTTGATGTAACATTTTTCAATAATGAAATTATAGTAGTAGGTTCGTTTAGCGATAGCGTTGACTTTGATCCATCGGCTTCCACTTTTGAGTTAATTGCTTCAGGATTGTTTACCGATATGTTTGTTTCTAAATACAATACTAATCTTGATTTTTTATCGGTTTTTAAAATTGGTGGAGCAAGTTCAGATAGCGCGACATCAGTAGCCATTGACCCAACAGGAAATTTACTTATAACAGGTCTTTTTAGTGAAACAGTCGATTTTGATCCTTCTGCAAACACTACAAATCTTACTTCGACCACTACTGATGCAAGTAATACATTCATTGTAAAATATTCGAATAGTGGTAATTTTATATGGGTTAAAGACATTGGCGCACGCACTTCAATAGGTGCATTTCAGCATCTTGTTCTGGATTCCGCTAACGCAATATTGGTTTGTGGTAGATTCAATCGTTCTTCCGATTTCAATCCTTCGGCTAGCACTTTTACTTTAAATCCACTTTCATCAAATGGATATGATGCTTTTGTTGCAAAATATGATCTCAATGGTAATTATGTTTGGGCTAAAGGTTTTGGAGCTTTATTTGGCTTTTATTCTTGCAATTCAATTGTCACCGATAGTAGTAATAATGTTTATATAACTAGGGAAAATAGAACTTCAAGTCAAAGTACAGGTGTTATTACCAAATATAGTGCTAGCGGAACCTCTCTATTTACTTTTAACACTGGGACAAAAGCATCAAACATTATTTTGGATGAAACTATAAATTCACTATTTGTTTCAGGAAATTTTATTAACAATACCGATTTCAATCCTTCTTCAGTCAGCACGAATTATTTATATGCTGAAATAGATAATGGGTTTATTGCCAAATATACGCTTGATGGGAACTATACTTTTTCAAGAAACATTGGAAATATTTCGTCAAATAATAATTTCAATCTTATTAGTACAGACGGTAGCGGAAATGTATATCGAGCAGGAAATGTAGGTTCATCAATAGATATAGATCCTTCGTCCAACACAGCTATTATTAGCTCAATAGGATGGACTGATTTTTATATTGCAAAATATACATCAAATGCCGATTACATTTGGGGTAAAACGATTGAAGGTCTTAATTTTAACGGCGTTAGTATGATGAATACCGATGCAAACGGAAATACCTATGTAATCGGAAGGTTTTTCGGTACCGTTGATTTTGACCCATCCTCAAACACGGCCAATCTTACCTCAACTTCTACTACAACAGCTCGTGACGCATTTATAGCCAAGTATGATAGTGATGGAAATTTTGTATGGGTACAGAAAATAGATGCAATCAATCCAATTGATTCCATTCAATTCGACGGCGACGGCAATTTTTATTTTACGGGAAGATTTTCTGGAATAGTCGATTTTGACCCTTCACCTACAGCCTTTTTTTTAGTAGCAGGAGCAACTAATGCTGCGGATATTTTTTTTGTTAAATTTAATCCACAAGGTCAATTAATTTGGGCTAAAAGTCTCAGAACAACAACTGATGGTACTATTAGTATTCCGTATCGATTGTATGTTAAATCAAACAATATATACTTAGTAGGAATTTTTGGTGGATCACTTGATTTTGATCCATCGACTACTCAAAGCAATGTTTTAAGTGCCGATAACTCTCCAGCTGGCTTTTTGGCTAAATATGATTTAGATGGGAATTATAATTTTGCAAATAGATTTGTAGATTCATCAGATTTGGGCTATAATGTTTGGGGTTCAAATGTAGTGGTTGACTCCAATAATGATATTTATTATATAACACTATTTGGAGGTGAGGTTGATTTTGATCCTTCACCTACAGGTTCTACCGTACTAACTTCGAATAATGGATTGACATTGGGGATTTCGAAGTATACTTCAGACGGGAACTTTATTTGGGCAAAGTCCTTGCAAAATCTAGATGGCGGTAATTCTGGATTTGCAAATGAAGACATTCAATTTTTTAGTGACACGAACAATACAATCATAATGTGTGGCGAGATAATTGGCTCTTTTGATTTTGACCCTTCCGCTAATCAAACCATATTATCTTCTCCACTTGGCACAACAAATCCTTCTGTTAGAGGTCTTTTTATTGCCCGTTACAATTCAGATGGGGATTTGATTACAGCAAATAAGTTGGAAGGTAGCTATGACGGCAGAATAAATGCTGCAGTATTTACGAGTAATGAAGATTTGTTAATTTCAGGTTCTTATACAGGTTCAATGGATTTTGATGTAACAGCTAATTCGCAAACAGTTGCGTCATCTTCTACCTATTATAATGACCGCTTTTTTGCTAAATACCATTTTAACACCTTAGATTCAGAAGAAAATAATTTTGGCAACAACATTACAGTTTATCCGAATCCAACATCTAATTTTTTAAATTTTTACAACCCATTTTTTAATGAATTAGATGTGAAAATCACAGACCTAACAGGTAAACTTTTATTTGAAGGAAAAGGAGATAACAACTCCACGATTGACGTTTCAAATTATCAACAGGGAGTTTATATTATTGAACTAAATGATTCTATAAACAATACTAAAAGCATTTGTAAGTTTATAAAGAAATAGAAGTTTGATTTTTTGTGATTGAAATTTTATAACGCACCATCAACAACTTGACATTCCAGTAGCGCGGATGTGGAGGAAGTTTTAAAAATATATTATTGTGTCATTTCGACGAAGGAGAAATCTCATAAAGTGAAGATAATTAAATGTGATTTTTCCTTCGTCGAAATGACAAAACTAACAACTCTATTTTCGGAAACTAAGTTTACGGTTGTGAACTGAGAGGAAGCTAGTCGGTAATTGACTTGTATACAATCAAAAGTTCTATTAAATTTAACTTCAATAAGTAAACCTATTTTTTATCTTTGGATTCAAATCAAGCTTCTTGAAAAAACTACTGCCTTTTTTTTCGTACTTCTTTCATCCCATTTTCATTCCGCTTTTAGGAACGCTTTTGTATTTGCTGTTCAACGCCGATTTTTTTCCGGCAGGTTCGGCCTATCTTTTGATTTTTCAAATACTGATCATTACGGTTTTTTTACCGATGTCGTTTTTTTACTTGCTTAAAACTTTCGGAAAAGTAGATACGATAATGCTTTCTGACGTCAATCAGAGAAAAATTCCATTGTTGTTGCAAATGGTTTTGACTCTAGTGTTGATCAAACAAAGCATAACCATCGATCGGTTTCCGGAGTTGTATTATTTCTTTTTAGCGGGATTAATCACCACATTCATGGCTTTTGTGTTGCTGTTTTTGAAAGTAAAATCGAGTATTCACATGATCGGAATAAGCGCCTTGACTTATTTTGTCATCGGATTGAGCATGCACAATCAAATAAACATGATTTATACGATTGCAATGCTGTTTCTCTTAACCGGATTGATTGCATCGTCACGGCTGTACATGAAAGCACACACCTTTAACGAACTTATAATTGGTTATGTAATCGGAATGGTTCCGCAGCTGGCTTTTTGGTATTTTTGGCTATAGAATGTAAAACATCAAGCCGATGTTGAAGGTGTTCATCTTGATTTTCTCACCATCAATGGTAGCCGATTTAAAAATTGGATTTAATCCGTAATAAAGGTAAGCATTCCAGGTATTCCAACCTGCGCTGAGGTAAGCACCGTATTCTAATTCTTCTAAATCGGGGTTTCCTTTTTGCTTGACATTTACTCCCGAACCATCGAAAGTATAATGATCGTACACTAAATAACTCAGTTTTAATCCGGTGTAAATCCGCCAAAACTTATGACTTTCAGGCGTTGATGCTCTCCATCTGATTTCAATCGGTAATTCGGCGTAGTGTAAGGTGAGTCTGTTTTTATCAAATTCAGAATTCAGAATAGCATACGCATCGGAGTTGCCATTTTCTGGAATTCCTAAATTGTGATTCATAACACTAATTCGGTATCCCAGTCCAGCACCAATAGCCCAAGTTCTACTTTTGTTGATGGGCATATCGCGTAAAAATCCAAAAAAGACATTGGGAGAAATTTTTAATTGGTCAAAACCTGAGGGCGCATTTTGCACGTTACTGTAGGATAATCCGATGTAAAACTGATCTTCGCGGTATAACGAATCGGGTGAATCGAAATCAATTTCAGGTTCGTTATTTTGAGCTGAAAGTAATCCAACCAGTAAAAAAGCAACTATCGAATAGAAATGACGCATAACTTAATTTATGTGTGGTAAAAATACTCAAAATTGATTGACAACGCTACAATTCTTTTTTATTAACACTCTTTTTGAAAAGATGATTTTCAAGGTGTTATTTTGACGGTGAATAAGAAATTAAAAGCAAAGAAAAACCCCAACAAATTATTGGGGTTTGAATGTAAATGATAAAGTTTTTGGAGAGAAGATGGCTCCGCAACTCTTTTATTTTTATCAGTGTTAGCAAAGCTTTAGTTTTCATATAGGTACCTATATAGGCGCACAAGATTTTATCTTTATGAATTAAGCCTTAAATTGAAATTTCTTTTTAAAAACTTTAATGGCGATTTGTTATATGATTCAACTATCTCTTTTAGTTCATTTATCAATTTGCTTTTGTATGAAAAAGATAAGCGGAATAGTTTGTCTTTTTTAATTATTAAATTAAATTTTTATTGATTTAAACCGAAATTAGGCGGTCACTTTGAATTGGAATTAGATGGTCAATATCAGCTAAATTAGCATTTTGAAAAACAAATAGTTGTTGATTTTTTTTGCGGATTAGCATAAAAATTAGCTCTTCTTGGACATCGAATCAGTTTAACTTTTTATGATATTTTGCTAGCAAAAAATTCCATTTTAACGATTTTACAATGGTTAGAAACTGATTTTTGGCTCTTAATTTTAGCAACGAATAGTATTCTAGCGATGATAAGCAACTTAGATTCTAATACCTTTATTACAAATGATTTCTTTCTTACAGGTATTTTTTTCTCTTCCTAATTTATACTTTGTATCCATTAGAGTGAGACTGGAAATATAAATTCAAACATTGTTCCTTCAGAGTGAGCGGTTTTAATGTTTAATTTTCCTTTTAATGTTTTAATTCTCTCCTCAATGTTTTTAAAACCTATTCCATGAGTGCTTTGTTCTATATCAAAACCATCGCCGTCATCAATAATGGTTAAAATCAAATTGTCATCAGATTTGTCTATAGAGATTTCGCATTTTTTCGCATTAGAATATTTTATAACATTAAACAGTACTTCTTGCATAATGCGATAAATATTCAGCTTATATGCAGTATTAATTTTTGTCCAATCTATTGATTCGTCTGACTTAAATTTAAATTTTATGTTGTTTACATTCTTATGACTTTCTATCATGCCTTGAATTAAAAACAAGAATTCATTTTCTTCAAAGAAAAGATCTCTATTTAGGTCGTGAGATATAATTCGAATTTCTTTTTCAATATTCTGTAATTCGTCTATGTAAAATTTTCTTTTCTCAGCTATTTCAGGCCCTTTTTTTGAATTAAAGAAGCCTAAATTCATTCGGATACTATATATCCGATTCATTATACCATCATGTAATTCTTGGGCTATTCTTGATTTTTCGTCATTTTTTGCTGCGTTAATCTTCTTTTGTTGTTGACTTAAAATAGAATAAATTTCATCTGAAGCTTTTTTTTGTAAAATTACGGTTTGATATTCTTTTTTTCTATGTCTGATATGGATTAATAAGATTATGCTTAAAAGGACTAATGTTGATATTAATAATATTAATAGTGTACTGCGTACTTTTTTTGATAATAGTTTATTCTCATCTTCAATTTTAAATGTTTCATATTCAATTCGGGCATATTTATCGGATGTTTTTCTTAAATCTGAATTTAAAATATCATTAATTTTTACATATTCTTCAAAATAATATTGACTTCGGTTTTTGTTGGTTTTTGATAATGCGCTTAAAGTAATTAAGATATAGTCGGTACTTTTAATTTGTATTGCGGTATTATAAGCTTCTAGAAAGAATCTATTGGCCTTTACAAGGTCATTCTTTTTTAGGTAATATTCTCCAAAATTAATTTTTTTGTACATAATATCGGAATCAATGCCTATGCTATCTGAAATTCGTAATGATTCCCGAAAAAGAGATTCTACATCTTTAGTCTCTCCATTTTTCATTTTAGAATAGGCTAAGTTTCCTAAAACATTGGAATACGTTTTTGGCCAATTTTTTCTCAGACTTTTGGTCAGTAGTGGCGTTAAGTTTTTTATAGACAGTACGTATTCCCCTTTTTTATCATATAAATTACAGATGTTTATAACCGAAGAAGCGTTGTAGTATTCAATTTTATTAATTCCAATCTTACTTTTTGACATCTTCTTTAAGATGTTTAATGCCTGTGTATGATATTTTAGGGACTCTTTGTCTTTTCCTAATTTTTCTAAGCAATTTCCCATTAAAGTTAAATTTGAAAGAACTAGCTCATAATCATTGGTCTTTTCAATTTTTTTTAATGCTTTGCTACATTGTATTTCACATTCTATATAACTACCACTGTAGAATAGTACATGGGCTTTATTGAATAGCATTCTTCCTTCGTTTTCATCATCAAAAATGCTTTTGTATATTTTTTGAGCCTTGAAGTAGTAAAAATAAGCACTATCTCTATATGTATTTTCAAAACAGTCACCAATGTAATAATACGACTTAGCAATGGTTAGCTTATCATTTGCTTTTTTGGAGAGATCTAGGGCTTTATGACTTATAAGATATGATTTTTTAATGTCATTTAGATTGTAGTATTCAGTTGAAATCTCCAGACAAATACTCCTTGTAGTTGAATCATTTTCTTTTTCACTCAAGGATAAGACCAAAGAGTCTAGGTATTGTTTCTTTAATTCACTGGAAAGATCTTTGTAATTTTTATTGAATGGAATATGAGCTTCTTTTATTTCGTTTTTTTTGCAAGAAAAAAAACAAACAAAAACAGCTAAGAAAAAAAGAAGCTTTTTGTAATTTTTTATCAAAGGTAATCGTTTAAAGATGAAGATAATTAAACTTTAAAACAGTCTAAAAGTTCTTGTGTAAGAGCATAACTAATTAAACATGAATAGACAAACTGCAAGTGAGCAAATATAGCAAAACTTGAATTAGAAAATTATATTTCATCATAAATTCAAAAAACAGGTTTATATAAAGTTTCAATGAAACCTAATTTATAAGATTTAAAACAACAGAGTAATGCCTTAGCAGCAGATATGAAATGAAAGAATTCTTAAAAGAGTAATTGCTTGTTTTTTCTGAATGGAGCCGTTTTAAAGAATACGTCTCAAAAACCATTGAAGATGTGGTCTTATAAACAAAAACGGTATTCCTGATTTTTTAATCGGGAATACCGTTTTTTGATAACTTTTAATTTTTTTCTATCCTGAAAGAAATATCGCTTATCCTCTAGGTTTTGGATTTGAAGGTTCTCCTGCTTCTAAAGAATCTCTCAAAAAGATGTTTTCTTCGGGAACATCTTTGCTTAACTGAACTTTTGGACTATTCTCAGGCATGTAACTGTCGTCAGTTGTGCAAGAAATAGTTAAAAAAAGAATTGAAGTCACTGCTAAAATAAGGGATTTTGTTTTCATAATAATTAGAATTTTAGATTAATAATTAATCGAAAATTACTCTTGGAAAAAGCCTCGTTTTTACTGAAAGTCCGTAATTAGAGTTATATTAGAAATCTTTTATGGAAACTCCGTAAAAATTTTTAAATTTGAGCAAATTATTATTTTATGGAGAATAGTATCAATATATTCATAGTAGACGATCACCCAATGACTGTTGATAGCTATATTAATTTATTGTCAGAAAATAATACGCATGAAAGTACTCCAAATTTTATAATATCTCATAATTGCGAAGAAGCGTATAAAAAAATCAAGCTATTTTCTGCTTCTAAGCAAGTTTTTGATTTAGCATTAATTGATGTCAATCTTCCTCCTTTTGAATCTCAAAACATAAAAAACGGAATAGACTTGGCGTCCATGATCAGAAGAGAAATAAAAGGAAGTAAAGTTGTACTCTTAACAATGCACAGTGAACCACTTGTTGTTGATCAAATTATTAAAAGAGTAAACCCGGATGGTTTTATCTCTAAGAATGATGTAAACTTTGAAACGTTCAAAAAAGTATGTGTTAAGATAATAAAAGGAGAATTATATTATAGTAGTACAATTATTGAATCTCAAAAAGAATTAGTTAAAATTAATGTGAACTGGGATAAATATGACACCCAAATTCTAATACTAATATCTGAGGGAGTTAAGAATATTAACTTACCTAATTATATACCTCTTTCTATGAGTGCAATAGAAAAAAGAAAAGCAAATATTAAAGAACAACTTTTGCTTGGTAAAGGCAATGACAAAGATTTAATAGATAAAGCAAAAAAATTAGGTTTACTGTAAAGAAAATTCTATACCTTATATAGTCTACTTCCTACTACTGAAAACTCTTGTCGCCCGACAGCTTCTTTTCTTATATAAAATAATGATACTCTTTTTTCTTTTTCAATAAAAATCACAATCCGTAATTTTTACCTTAAAAGTCCGTAAATACAACTAGAAGTTAGTATGTAGATTTGTCTATGTCTTTTTACAACTTCAAGGAACAGCGATGTGACTGAAGTGGCGAAGCCGTAATAACAAGTTAAATTTTACTCACATGGAAAATGTATATAATGGTTGGTTTGTTTTGTACGTTAAATCCCGTTTTGAAAAAAAAGTCCATAATTCACTTATAGAACTCTCTTTAGAATCCTATTTGCCTATGGTTAATGAAGTGCATAACTGGAGTGACAGAAAGAAATTGGTAAGCAAACCGCTTTTCTCATCTTATGTTTTCATAAACATTAAATCGGTAACAGAATTTTATAAAGCATTGACTGTTGATGGCGCCTGCATGTTTATTCGTTTTGGGAAAGAATTTGCAAAGGTTACTTCTGACGAAATCAATACTATTAAAACTCTAATAAATAATAAAGAAATCACAGAAATTCAATCAGCAGATAGTTCTATTCCAAAAATAGGAGATTTTGCACAAATTAATTCCGGACCCTTAAAAGGTTTTGATTGTGTCGTACTATCTGTAAATAACAAAAATAAAATTATCGTTAGAATTAATTCTTTGCAATTGAATATTACGGCTACCGTTCCTTCTAACTATCTACTATCAGATCAAAAAACTGCGTGATGCCATTTCTTAATTATGTCAATTGAGAATGGATCAATTCTAAAACTTTCATTTTAAAATAATAAACTGATAATTTGACTTTTTTCAAAGTTAAAACTTCTTGTCTGTTTTTATGATAGGCACACAAGTTTAAAAAGCAATCATTATCAAGTCTAAAATTAAAATCATTATGATTAACAACTTAATTCAAAATTTAATAGATAAAGGAATAATTCTAAATTATTCAGAAGGGAACATTGAAGTGTCTCATGTTGACGAATTAGAAGTATGCGAAAATGAGATTAATTTAATCAGGGAAAACAAAAAGGAAATTATAGAATATTTGATTTCCAAATCATCCGTTGAGGATCAAATTCTCATCCCGAAAGCTAAAGAAGAGAAGAATTATCCATTATCTACATCCCAAAAAAGATTGTGGATTTTAAGCCAAAGTGAGAAAAGTTCAGTTGCTTATAATATGC
>JAGORP010000034.1 GCA_018062725.1 Flavobacterium sp. | reverse complement strand
GAGTAATATTTTCTGCAGAATAATTACGTCGAATATATCTAACTGCGTTTTTGTCGAGTTTTCCAACTGGAACTCTTTTGAGAACTCGGAATAGATGGAGGTTGTTTTCGGCTGTTGTGCACCATTCTAAATTTTTTAAACTGAAATCGTTTTTAATCCCGTTTATGTGGTTAATAAATGGTTTGTTGTCTGGATTTGGAATAAATTGAATTGCTAAGATTCTATGAAGGAAAAACTTCTTTGCGCTTAGAGTTAATACCGGATAGCCTTTAGATGAATTATTGATTGATATTTTCTTTAATTTATGATACTTAAATCGGAACACTTCTCCTGATTTACTTACAAGGTATTTTCCATTATAACCCGCAATTTCATAAACTAAAATTTTTTGCCCTTCGTAATTGATCGTCTTCATAATAATAAATGACCCGCCTTTCACAAGGGCTTATCCGTTCGCTAAAGAAATAGCAGTAGGCAATGTGAGGACGGGATTTATTTATGTTTTTGATTTATAACGTATAAGCGTTACAAAGATATACAATAATCTACAATGATTGTATTGTTGTCAATTTTTAGTTTCCGGAAAGTTATTTTCAATTTATTTTCCCCTCCGACTATCAAAGCGCTTTTGTATGGGTTAGTAAAGGGGTGTATTTTGTTAGTAATTCGTCGAGTAATCCTACAACCCATTCCATTTCATCATTACGCCCTTTTACGTAATCGCCGTCCCCTTCAATTTTAGAAAGACTGTATTCATCCCTCACCTCTTCAATAGCTTTTAATATTTCGTTGGTTTGGGTGGTGGAGCCTATAACAAAAGCGTCAAATTCTCTCCATTCCTCATTATCAAATAAGCTACTTGAATGTCCTTTTATTTTTTCGTACTTGCTCAATAGTATGCTTTCCTCCGCTGTTTTATTTTTCATCGTTAAGGGTGTTTATGTTAATAGCTAAGCCTTTTTCAATTAGTCCGAATACGTCGAAGTGCCATTTAATTAATTGGCTAACTGTTGTATAATTGTTTCCAAAATAATCGTTTAGATAAAATCTAAATTGTATAGCGGTGGATACGTGAGAGCATTCAACCCAATTAGGAACTACCGTATAGTAATATTCCTTTGCTTTATGCGTAGGATGATTTAACTCAAACAACTTTTCTATCGGCACAAACTTCTCACCATCAACTTCAATCTCTTTTATCAAGTCCGACAATGGGCGTAGGATTGGTTTAACACTCAATACTGAATATCGTTTTTGAAACGGCTGTTGAACGTCTGAAATATTCCACGTCTCGACCGTTACAATATTGTCTCTATTTTTAAAAGCAGGCTTGCAAATTATGTTTAGTTTTAACCCATACGGCAAGTAAGGTGCTACTTCTGAAATTTTTAATTTCTCCATCGTTATCTAATTTAAGTTAATTGTTTAAGGGTGTTAGGTTGTGTTTATGTAGTATTCGTCAAAAAGTTTAAGAGAAAGCAACCTCATTGTAATATGATAGATTTATCATCTTACCTTCAACATTGTGTTGCATATCTTTAAAACATTCTTCTGCCCACGAAACACTTTCTCTACACATTTTTAAAAAATCCTTTGGACTGAATACATTTTCAGTATATATCGGTTCTGTATCAAAATGTTGTTCATAATTTAAACACCAATCTTGTTCTTCTTTTGAAATAATATAGTTTGGAAATAGTTTCTGATAATTTTTATTTTTTAACATAAATTCTGGGTTTAAACCAACATCCCACGTTATCCGAACGTGTACGGTTATTGTTTAAGGAATTTTAAATGAATTAAAAAAGCGTCTATCAAATCTTTTCTCGTCTTTTCTTCTCCATTTTCCCAAACATCTGCGCTACTCATATATCTTGAATCTCTCCACTGATAAGCATTTATAGCATCATTTGCGTAAAATTGAATTTGCGGGTTTTCTACAATTATTTTTTCGACTTTACCGCCTATTTGTTTTGCTATTGAATCCGTTATATTCATAATCTTCTATTTTAAATCAGCGTTTGCCGATTGGGTTAATTTGTGTTTGGTTATGAAAGCGCCTATTTTACTAAAATTCTCAGGAGAAGCTTTTGTATAAACTTGTCTAAGCAATTCCACCGCCTCGTTAAGTGATTTGGATTGGTGGGAGGCTTGCCATTGTGCGCCCATTTTAAATGACTCGTAATTATCTCCGCATTCATTGTTATTATTTGACCACCTATGTCCGTTAGTATCAAAAACCCATTTGCTTGCCTCTATCTCCACATCCCCGCTACACGCTTCCAAAGGTTCGACGGGAAGGGCACATCTAAAGTTTCTTATCTTAATCCAAACATCATTTTTATGCTTACAATACTGACAATTTCCGTGCAAAATAGTTATTCCCGAATTGTCGATACTGTAATTTAATTCAAATGGCTCATTGCAATTATCGCAAACCTTTTCCATGTAGAACGGCTTTTCCACCGCCTTAACTTCATTCGGGGAGGGAATATCATAACGCCTCCAATATTTTGGAATATCTAAAATTAAATTGCTTTCACAACCCGTACTGCCATCCGTAGCAAATCCTAACGAACCAAAATATCCGTTTCCACCACCAACTCCTGCAAGCATACAAACTCTGTCCCGCTTGTAATCCGATGTCTCTCTAACGTGAATTCCATCATCTGAAATCTCAACGTTTTCATGCACTCTCGGTAATTCATTTTCTGATAATATCCATTCCGTTTCCCTTATCGTATTTTCTGCGGGTGTCAATTCGGGAACGCCTTGTTTGTTAAGTTTCGGATTATTTGAAGCAATTACTTTTAGATTTAACCCATCATAAGGTTCTCCATCAGTATTTTTAAATACCTTTTGCTGTATTGAGTTGTAATACCAATCATTTAGTCTTGGAACTTTGTTCTCGATTTCATACTCAAACCCGCCTATTGTTAGTTTTTTCATTTCTATTCTACTTTAGTTGATGTTATAATTGTGTAATAATATTCAATAAGACCTGTTGTCAACGACCGCCAGCATTGGGTTATTTCGTGTCGCAAAAAATGCCACATTCATAAGATTTTATTTTTCCTCCTTTTGCATCCGTTGGCAATTCATCAAGAAATACCCTTTTGCCTTTTAGTTTTACAAGTTTGCATCCAATTCTTCTACTTTGTTCAGAACGCTGTTCAAATACTTTTGGAAATGTTTGACGAACTAAATTCCAGTAAGTTGGCGATTGACTTTTTACACAACCGATGCAATTTGCGTTTGGATAACCAAGTTGATAAATTTTAGGCAATTCAATTCCTGCTTCTTCAATAATTTTAAAGCAATCAATTTTTGTTAATTTTTCATCGATTAAAACAGGCAATACATTTTCACGTTCAAATTTTGTAAATCTTTCATGTCTTATGATTTCATCAACCGTAAAACCTAATACGTGCCAGTCAATTTTATTTTCTGTTTCAAATTCATAACGAGCTTGTTTTTTTAGAAATTTAGTACAAGGCGCACCGTGAACACCGCTTATGTATTTTCGTTTCTCAAAAACGTCTATAATCGATGCGGTCGGAAACTCTTTACATTTAGCCTCGATAATAGTTAGTCCTATCCATTTTTCAACGTCTTTCAAAAAGCGTCTATTATCTTCGTGTTCTTCTTTTACTGGGTTATTGACAATTAAAATGTTGTGCGTGTCACCGTATTTTTGTTTAGTCATATAAGCGGCCACAGCAGAAGCTACGCCACAAGAAAACCAAACCGCTATCGTAGGCTTTTCTTCTTGAGTTTCGCAATGTACAGCGGTTTTACTCGGTAGGGTGGATAGTTTCTTCATTAGTCAAATTTTTCATTATGTTTAGCAATCAAGTTATGCATCTTAATAGGCATATTTTCGCTGATTTTAGTTTCAATTTCAGATTGAGAAGCGTCTCCAGCAATAAGATTTTTTACATCTTTTATTGTTGAAACTCTTATTGTGCAAGGCATGTTTTTTAAAAAGTATCTTACTGAGTAATTTTTCATAATTTCTGTTATTTTTAATGCGTTAATATCGGGGTTTAATTATTATTGCTTGTGAGGAATGTGGTTAAGAAAGCGCACCATTTTTCTTTTCCCGAAAATCCTAGACTTTTAATCAAATTTGTCTTTACGGTTTTTGATAAACTGGCTATTGCGTTTTCAAATTCAAAATCTTGGTATGTGGCAAATTCTCTCCACCTCGCTCCGTACATATTTTTCATATCTTTTTTAATGAAAGCAATTTGAACACCTACGGGAATGTCTGATAATTTTATTTTTTCTGCGTTTTCCATAATTTCAATGTATTACACCGTTGTTGCGGTTGGGGTTAATAATTTGCTAATAGTTTTGAAACGGCATCTGATTGGTTTTTATCCTCTGCTGAAATTCGTTTTTGTCGCTCATTATTTTCATACTCGATTTCTTTTTGTTTTTCCTTAACTAAATTATTGAAATCTTCTTGCCATTTCCCTTCGTGAATCCATCCATACGATTCCGTCCATCCACGATTTCCACCAACAACATCATAAACACTAACAGCGTCTTTGTTTAAGCATTGGTTGTTTTCTCCATTCGGAATTGCTTCTTCTCCTTGTGGCAAAACTTGAATCCTTAATGTTCTACCTCTTGCGTGACTTCCCGATGTTATATACAAACGTCCGTACTGTCCTGTCTTAAATAACGGTGCTAATTCTGCTCCTTTCATAATTGTATTTATTTTGATTAATCTTATTTATTTTTTGTGCCGTTGTCGGGCGGGGTTAGTAATACGACATTTTTCCAAATGGATTAGGCGAATTATAAATCTTTTTTATATTAAGCCTTTCACGCCAAAATTTTCCATACTTTTTATTTATCTCACATCTTGCGTTTACGTGTGCGTTTGTATCTCCATTCGCTTCAAATTCTTTTGATAAATGATATAGTTCAGTTGATATTTGTTTGGTATACTTATCAATTATTTTTTCATCGGTATGTGGTAGTCCGTCTATAAATTCTGCGCTTAGTTCCATCCCTCCTAATTTTTATCGCCTTTCGACGGGTTAGTTTTCTTTAAATTCAATGTAACTATCGAGCGCGATCAGAATTTTTTGCAACGTTTCCAATTTTATCTCTTTTCCTTTTTCGATTATTGAAATTCTGCATCTTCCAGCCTTCGCTCCAAAAACTTTTTTAGCAAGTTGATCTTGGGTCCAACCTTTTACTAATCGTTTGGCTTTTATAAATTCTCCGGCTTGTATGTTTAAATCTTGCATTTTACTTTTTTGTTAATGGCATATTAAAAACTTCTTCATCTTCTTCGCTAATAGTAGAAGAAACTAAAATCGGTGTGGTTTTATCAGGCAGTAATCTTTTTAACTGAATTACCCGATTCCAATAATTCGCACAATTTAAAACTTCTTTTTGCATGATTGTATTTTTTTGTAAATTATTGTATTTTCTGATTCAAATTTTTTTACCCTCGGTAAATATTTTCATTATCAATATTGTGGATTGAAATTAGCGCTTCTAAGTGATTGTTTTTGTTTCGCAGTATTACTTCATGGACTGATTCAAAACGATGGTTTAAATTTGCTTTTACGGTTTCAGCGTTTTCCTTCAGCCAAGAGGACTTTAATCGGTTCGGCTCGTTAGAATTTAAACTTTCATCTGTAAGAGCAGATACGTTTACGTTTTTTTCAATTAGCCATATAAGGCAAAGATTTGCGGATTTAGTTTGTGCTGTCATTGGATTAGTTTTTATTTTAAAGTTGGTTTCGTTTGTCTTGTTCTTTTCGGACTTCTTTTTCAAAATTTAAATAGGTAAGTTCTCGGATCCGTTTTACTTCTCGCGTGGTTTCGTCGCTGTGTTCCTGTGATTGGGTTTTCATTGCTTTAGCTTTTTGGTTTCACGGTTAAATTTCTTTTCAGATATTTTTACAAATCCTTTCAGGTCATTGGGTTCAATTTTCTTCCTGTTTTTGTCGTAGAAATAAACTGGAATTCCCTTGATGTCGGTTTCGGTAAATTCTTGAGTAAACAACAATTCACTTGTATTAGAATTCTTGTAATAAGTTAAAATTGTTTTCATGCTTATTTTTATTTTGGGGTTTAAATTTTTGCCGTCGTGGTACGTTTTGATGGTTTTTAAAGGTTATCGGACTAATTATTTATTAGTGAATTGTTTAATTTTTAAGTCTTGCAAAATATGCGGTAATGTTCGCCAATTGACTGAAAAATCCTTTGGTATATTTCCGACTGCATCAATGATGTTTAAAACGATTTCTTTATCTTTTGTGGATGCAATTAGTATTGTATAATCGCCTTCTTTAAAAGTGTATTGAGGCTCAAAGCGTTCTTTTGGTTTGCGTCCGTCGTTTAGCAAGTCTAGCAGATCATTGGCCGTTTGAAAAATTGCGGTGTCGAAAATTGTTGTTTGCATTTTAAAGAATTAAAAAAGTTTCGTTTTCGTCTTGTTCAATTGCGATTTCGGCAAGTGCTGGGCTTAATTGTGAATAATCACATTCGGCGTTATTAATAATGATTTGTAGGGCTTCTTCGTGACTCATTGTCATTGTAAAGTTGTCGTATTCTTGACGCTCATATAAATCTAAATCGTCTGGATGAATGTTGGTTAGTGGGTTCATGGGTTATTGGTTTTAAATTCCTAATACTTTTTCGGACTGTAGTTTTATTTTATAAAATTGCTCGCTCCATAATTCGTGGTATTTTTTGGCGAGGTGCTCAACAGCTAAAAGTTCTTTGTAATATGGCTGCAGGGCGGTTTTACCATAATCGGCTAAAATCGGATCGCCTGAGATTGCGCATTGTTTCACATATTTTAAAAATTGCTTTGTATTTTCAACCGCGCAATATATTTGTGAGCGTTCGCGAATACTTTCCTGAAATCCGGACGGTAAAGATTGAAATTGTGATGATGTTAAACTTTTCATGATTTTTGATTGTTTATAGTGTCAATGTGTTTTTTGCATTCCTCAATAGTTCCGCTGCTGTTGGTTTCAAATCGCAACCAATTTTCGGGCTGTTTCCTGACTTGGTAGCAGGAATTTACTTTTTCGATTGAATGACCTTCATAGATGGTTATTGTGTCTAAGGCAGCAAACTCGGGACTGTTTAAAATATCTTGGATTGACATCGGTTATTGGTTTTGTTGGTTGTACCATTTGATAAAATAAACAATAATCTTATATACTGAATCAATCTTAGTAGACGGTCTGAATATATCTCTACTGTCAAATGTTCTGTCTTTATATCCAATTCGACACCAATTATGAATTATTTCTACTTGGCAACTACCTAAACTTTCAATCTTCTCAACAACAGGCATTAAAACACTCCAATCTTTTACAAAATCAGTTTTGATGTCTTCCAATTTAATGCCTGTAAAATCAATTGCTCTGTCAAATATGTCTTTATACTGCCCAATATTTACAGCGGTTTTATGTCCGTTACAAACCGTCATGCCTTTGTAATCGATGAAGATAAACCCCATAAATTCAAGTATTAATTTTTTTTCTGCTGTGTTCATAATGATTTGAATTTTGAGCGATCCCGCCCGTTAATAATTATCAATGTAAATTTGAATGCTATCTTTTGTAGTAGTCCAAGTGTTACCATCTGGAACGGATGTAATGCGCACCATATCATTTTCAATCTTTCGCACTTCAAAATAAAGGCTTTGATTTTTGAGTGAATGAATCGACAAAGCAATTAAAAAAAGTGCTGTTGCGATTATTAGAAAGGTTTTAAAGATTGGTTTCATGGTGTGTATTTTAAAGGTTTGTAACCGCAATTGCTTTCGAGGCGTAAACACAAAATTTGTTTATTGCGGTTGGTGGTATTGGGTGATCTTGGGTTAAAGATTAAATTCTCTCGGGTCGTTCTCAAATGCTTCGAAAATCATTCCTTCATCAATATGACTACGAACATTTGAAATACTTTGTAGGTTAGCGTAGCCGTTGAAAGTAATATAACTGTCGTTCCATGTGACCTCGCCAAAATGCGTTGCTCTTGCCGCTTCCATTGGTTTGCCGTCAAAAAATGTATCAAAAAAATCATCGTCAAAATCAAATATTTCATCATCTGAATATTGAAGAACCTGACACGCTGTATTGTGTAATTGTACCAGTGTTGCGTCATCTGCATCTTCAAGGGCTTGAATTAATGGAAGTGCATCGTATAATTTTTGCAAATCCGCCTCGTTACAAGACTCTGAATAAAAGGAAGAAGGAAAGCCTTCGTAATCTTGAAACATAAATTCTGCATCTTCTTCATCTGCGTGTAGCTCTGCGCAAGCATTTAAAAATTCTTCTGCATCTGAATAATCAGATAAGTTAAGCCAAGATCCCGTTAAATCTCCGCTGTTGTATTTTGCATAAGTTCCAACGTAAAGTGATGCTGTTGTAGTCATTGTGTCTGTGTTTGAAGTTTCCATAATAGATATAAGTTTAAATTGTTGTTGAATGATTTGTTTTGCGTGTGCAGTCGCAACCCTGATTTGGTTAAAGATTTATTTGATTGATAAACGGCACGGCGTTCAACCATTCGTTAGCTTCTTTAATTAAAAACTTTGGTTTGGTAGCTTGGTTCATTTCGGCAAATTCTTTGTCTTTTTCCATTATAGAAACAATCGTTTTATAAGCCTCTGCTAATTTTCTGTTAGCTTTTTCTAATTTAACTACATCTGAATAAGTCATAATTCCTATTTGTTATTTGATTAAAGACTATTGATATATTTTAAATATGATACTAAACCATCCTTTTGAATATGCACATCATTTGCAGTATCGTAATACCAGTCGTTATTTATGTGAATGATGTTTTTCATAATGATATAATTTAATGTTGTTTTTAATTCCTTTTTTGTATACTCAAAGATATACAATATTTGTATGCAATATACAATGATTGTAATTATTTGGATACTAATTTCTTATAGTAAATAGAAAGTGATAGATTTTACTTATAGCGTGTGAAGTGTTGATTTTGTTGGGTTTGTGACGGTTGTTTTAAGCAGTTTTAAGACGATCATTTCAGTTGAATATGTAATAGCGGTTAATTGCTGTTTTCTACAATGAAATACAATAGATAATTGTGATGGAATTCTGCTGATTTGGGACGGAATGAAATAAATGTGAAGTATTGAAAAATCAGCGACTCGGCACGTAATAGAAGACAAGCATTAAGAGGAAGTATAAAGACAAACACAATCCCGCGAAGCGGAGAGAGCAAAACATAAAAAAAAGAATGTAAAAATAACAGTTGCCGATATAACGTAAGGTTTTAATACTTTTTTGATATTCCAGTATTTTATAGCGTTATAAGCGGTTAAAGATAGTTTATGCCTGATTATTGAGTTTGTAAGGGTTTTTTATGGTGATTTTGTGGGGAAATAGGGTGATTATTACGCTGTTAACCCGCGCTGTCATTACGATTGTTGAAAATACCAATAAATAGAATAAAAAATATTACAGTTAAGACGTAAATTAACATCGGTTGTTAGTTCGGTTGATGTTTTTAGCTTTTATAAACTATAAAGTATTAATAAACAACAAGTTACAACGATTGTATGTTACCATTGTAAGACTCAAACCAAACTATAATACAAATGGATTAGATTAAAATCAACGCTTGGATTCAATCGTAAAATAACAGCAGCAACAAACAGCAGTTTAAAAGAATTGCTTTCTGTAATCGCTTATAAACAGCCATAAAGAGGCTAAAACATTCTGAAAAGTAAAACCGAAAAGAAGACCCCCGCCATTGATTTAGATCCGTTTCCTTTTTCCGGCTCGACCCCAGATACAGGTACATAACCCCACATCCAAACTTCCCTCACCACATTTAAATCCACTAAATACAACCTACAACAACGATTTAAGCCAACATCTATCATTTACTACACAATCTACCTCAAAACCAATTTAAAGGCTTTAAAACAGCTTATTTCGCCTTAAAACATACATCAGATATAAACTTTTTTATATTTTATGTAGATTATTAAAAATATTTGCCATACATTTGCGCCATACAAGTTGTACATACTTAATGGAAAAGCATAGAAGAATATTTAATGAGGAAACGGTAAAGGTGACTTTTCGGGTTCCAATCTCAAGGAAGGTCGATTTTCAGAAAGATGCGAATATTCTTTTAGATAAATATGATGTTCGTATTCCTTCGTTTGTAGAAACCTTGGTTAAATCTGAAGAAAAGACGCCGAGTGTTTCATTTGGGAGTCAAAAAGAGAAATACTTCGAAAATATCGCTTCGGGTAAAAAAGAAAAGAATATGTATGGTGGAGAAGTTGTTCCTGCGTCAATGGATTCAATTTTTCTAGTAGATGGATTCAAAAACCTATTTCGTGAAAAAAACTTCGAAGACGATTATTATGTAAGAGAGAATGGAAAAATGATTCATTATACAAACGTTGTGATGGCCCAAAAGTATATGAACGAAAACGATATCAAATGAAATCTGTAAAATCAACAAAATACAAACATGTGTATCATGTTTTGCGAAACGGGAAAGATTTAGTTTGGTGTTTTCAGGTTTGGGGAAGCGGAAAAAAATTCTGTGATACCGAAAGAGAAGCGGCAATAGCGGCGGATAAATATTTGATATCAAAAAGAAAAGAGCCTGTCAATATTTTGGTTCGAAAATAAAACAATTGCGGACTCTCTTATGATAATCTATTCCGGTATGAATAGTTGATTTCTGATAAGATTGCTTCAAACCCGTTTTGAGAGTCCAATGCAACCATGAGGCGGGAATTATCAGTATTACTGACACTCAGGAAAGACTGGGATTTTTTAATCTTAAAACTAATTTAAAATGAAAAAGTATTTATTCGATGTTCGCGTTATTACAAATAACATAGTTAAGGCTATCAAGGTTTTTGCAGACGATTTTGATGAAGCGAAAGCAATTTCTGAAGCCTTTGTAATGAATCAACCCGAAAAAGAAGAAGGCGAAAAACCTACTTTCTTGTATCGATTTGCAGAGGTAGATTTCACGATCGAATCTATCCGAATAGTCGGAACCCTTTGCCCAGGATTGGATGTGGCGATTTATCAGGATGTATTTTAGAAACCAAACCGAAAAGTCATGAAATACGTCATAATTGGAATACTCGTCACATTATTCGTATCAGAATTTCTTTTTCGTCCGAGATTGGATAAAACCGAAGATGGTATTCTTCTTTGGTATGGAATTAAAAAAAGAAAATTCATCAAACTGTAATCAATATGAAAAAATGTTTTGATTGGGTGATTGAGCATTTTTTTGGAGGATGCATCCATATTTGGAAATCTTCATATCATAGCGGATACAGTACTGTATATCGTTGTGAATTATGCAATAAGCAAAAACATACTATCCATTAAGCTATGACAGAAAAACTACAAAAGTTCGCTCAATATTTTTCTGCTGGCGCCGAAGTGATAATTTTTACTGATAAAGCGGATATTGATTCTTTCATATCTAAGGAATCTGATTTGAAGTTACTGATTGCGCAAAGGTCAGATTTGATTTCGACAAAAATTGGAACGACGGCTGTTGAAGTTCTCGGTAGGACAATATTCTTTGCCGAGAAGTCAAAATTCGTTGATTTAATTACGCCGGACCAAGAACCTGATATTACTCAATTATAATTAAGGAAATATGAAATACTACATCGATACGGAATTTTTAGAAGGCACTCAGAAAGAGAAATTTCCAATCAGTTTGTTTAGAAAAAACACACCGCCGACAATTGATTTGATTTCGATTGGAATAGTTTCCGAAGATGGTCGGGAATATTATGCTATCTCGAAAGATTTTAATTTGAAAGAGGCGTGGAATAGACACGATGTTGTTATCGATATAATGTCGGGCGATATGAGAAATAAATATCCAAGCGGTCGGAAGCGGGAAGTTTATTGGATTCGCGATAGCGTATTGAAGCCGATTTGGATTGAATTGTCAGCTATTGAAGCAACGCTTGCGAATATAAAAAATCCTAACCCGTCACAAGTGACCAAAGGAATGTCTGCACGCGGAATGGAAATTTTTAACAAGGCAATATATGAAAGCGGCGAAATGGATGACTTTTTTACATTCAGCAACCTAAAAAAACTCATTAATAAAAAAGGAAAAACTAATGAGCATATCTCTGAAGATGTAAAAAGATTTGTTTTCCCTACTGCGCAGCTATCTGTTGAAGATTGGCATAAAAAATACGACAACCCATTATTCTACGCATACTACGCAGATTACGATTGGGTTGCATTCTGTTGGTTGTTTGGAAAAATGATGGATTTACCAAAAGGTTTCCCAATGTATTGTAAAGATTTAAAGCAGGAAGTAGATTATCATTTATACAAAGACGTGTCAGGGACTTATGATGGCAACTCTTTGAAAAATCATCCGAACTACCCAAGGCAAGAAAACGAACATTTAGCCATTGAAGATGCTCGATGGAATAAAAGATTTCATGAATATTTAAAATCCTTTTAAATGACCCAAACCATATTCTGCCAAACAATCGAAAATATGATGCTCCAATCGGCTACTGATAAAAGGAACGCTGAACTTATAGCTGAAATATTCCCATCAACCGAAACGTCACTATACGACAATAGCCTTTATGTAAAATCGATTATTGCGTTACTCCACGAGCATTTTCCTCGAAATAAAGAAGGGTTTTCAAGTATTGAGCATTACATATTCGATTGCGGATTTGGTAAAATGGGTAGTGAAGGAGATTGGGAAACACCCGAAGCATTATTTAAAAGGCTCACAATAGAAAAAAGATTCAATCAAATATACCAATGACACCCGAAGAAGAAGAAGCAAAAAGAAGACGTGGAGGAAAGCCTAAGCAACTAAAAGTCGCTAATATTCCTTGTCCAGAGTTCGACGCAAGAAGAAAAGCAATTGTAGATCAACGGCTTGCCGAAGAAGAAAAGAAAAGAATTGCCTTTATGAAGGTAAAAGAAGGTGAAACTCCCGCAAATTGGGCATTTCGTGTTCGAAAATACCGTCCTATGACTCATAAAGAAATTGAGGGTATGACCGGCAATAGTGATGATAAAAATAAACTTCGCGGAAAACTCAATAGAATAAAACGGTCAAAAGAAAAATACGAGAAAAAAAGAAGGCGTGTGGCTTCAGTCGAAATTCAACACAATTATCTTAAATACTACATTCATGTAAGGTCTTGGGCATGTGTTAAATTCGGAATTCGACCGACCGATCTTGAAATAGGACTTCATTTCTATGAGAACAAACCGTTTAAGAGAGATGAATTTTCAAGGATATTTCAAGGTGTAATAAGAACCAATGGCGCATTTAAGCGATTTTACCAGCTCGGTTACATTAAAAAAGTAATGGCCAAAACTTTAAACACAAGCGGACCCGTACGGAATAAAAAAAAGGTCAGTACTTACGAATACATGCTTACGACGGAGTTTAAAAACAAAATCGAAGCTTTTTATAAGTTACTTGAGGGAGAGGACTTCAATGTGTTGTACACAAGTAATAAAACTCTAATCCCTGAGAAAACAGAAATGGCGCTTATGAAATTGCGCCAGGAAATGGATGAAATAACAAGAGGCCAGAAGCAAGCAGATACCGTTGCGTATCGAAATAATTTTGAAAACGAAGAATTGTAAGTAACCAATTAAAAACAATAATATGTCAACATTTAAAGAAAGATTAGAAACTGAAAAACAAGAGTTGGATGAAAAAATCCAAAAGCTTAACGAATTCCTGAACGGTGAAATCATCAAAACAATTGACGCCGTACAGGCTACATTGCTAAATATCCAAATTCAAGCAATGCGAACTTATAGTGAAATTTTAGCCGAAAGACTTCTGAGACTATAAACCATGAGAAATTTTTTAAACAAGTATAGAATTATTCTTCACTGCATTATCGGAATGCACTTTGGAGATTTAATAGTTAGGCTGATTTGGCGTGACGGATTTTTTCCAATCAGTCTTGGAGAAACAATTGGAGATATGATTGATCACGGTGCTGCATATCAAGCGCCATTTTATCTTGCTGCATTCTTTTCGGGACTATTAAATTTTTGGATTGAAGATTGGCAATTACGTCAACGTGGAGGAATGCTCGGGTTTAGCGGAAAAACCATTTTAACATCATTGCTTGCGGGAGTGCCAGCGGGAATATTATTCCTACTTACCAATAAAGACCGCTATGACGTAACTATGGTAATTATCGACTCAATTGTAATTCTCGCTTTGGGCGTGTATTATTTTTGGGATGCGAAAAAACGTAAACAATTAAAAACTAAATAAAAATGGAAAAACAACTCACTGCAGAATATCTGCTAACCGAAGGAGTGAAATATGAGAAACACGGAAAGGAGACCGTATTCTCTATTTCTGGAATCAAAAAACTATTTAAAAAGTCATTCGTAAAGGATGCAAACGTAATCGAAATTGACGGAGAAGGAAAAACCCGAAAGTTCTGCAGAATTTCTGACGTGGAATTTCGTGAGTCCGATGGTGACGGAGACCAAGATTAAACCATAACTACTATAAATTAAAAATCCCGCTCTCTGTTATTCACGAGGCGGGATTTTTTTTACAAACCTATTTTTTTATTTCAGCAGAAACAAATCAGCATAGTAAACCACTTTATACTCAATTGCATCCATTGTATAATTTGTGGCCTTGTAATTATCGAAAGAAACTCGATCGCCAACTTTTATGTAAGGCGTTCCTTTATCGAACCATCTTACAATTGCCCATCGACTTCTTTTAACCGGCAAATGTTCTCCAATTGAAACAACGATGCCTTCACGGTATTTTTCGTTCTTATCAACTGCTGACGAGTAATCAATACCAGCGGCCGAAAGATTTTTTACTTCAATTTCCTTTAAAATAACATTAGCGTTTAATGCTTGTGCATTGAATTTATTTACTTCCATTATCACGTTTGTTGGTTAATGAATAATCAATCCTTGAAATTGTATTAGCCACTGACGCAGCATTCACAAGCGCATTTCGCACAACTTTTGCTACATCGACAATTCCAAGTTCAAACATATCTCCTTCTCGGTAATTCTGTACATCATATCCTAATGGATATTTTGCACTTCCCGAAAGTTTTAGTTCTTTTCCAGCGTTCGACATAATTTTGTTAATCGGAGCCATAATAGCTTTTGAAGTGACAGAATCTAATTTCAAATCCAAACTTGCATTATAAAGAAGAACACCACCTCCAGCAACGCAACCTTCTTCTTTTGCTGAACGAACGGCGCCGATAGCATCTTCAAAACGGTCAAGACGTTCGTTGATTTCAGATTCAACAATTCCGCCGACCTTTATAATCGATACGCCTCCTGATAATTTACTGATTCGCTCGGCAATGTATTTTTTCTCGTAATTATTATCCGAAGCAAGCGATTGCGCTTTCAATTCTTCAATCTTTCCGGTTAATGGCGCTCGGTCCAATTCATCTTTTGGAATAAAAATAGAGTCAGATTTGCCTACAAGAACTGATTTACAAGTGCCTAAAAATTCTGTTTCACGATTAAAGAAAATATCGCCCGACAAAGTAGTGATAGCATTAGTCCCGCAGACCATTGCAAGGTCATTTAAGAAATCTCTGCGCTTTTGCCCGAATGAAGGAGGTGGAATCACTACAACCTCTAATTTTCCAGCAATTTTGTTAGCAAGAAGCATATTCTGTATTTGGAATTCCATTTCTGAAACAAAAACTATTTGACGGGCGTTTTGCGCTGCAAATTCAAGGAAAGGTTTTAATTGTTGTGCGGTTTTGAAATTGATATGCGAAACAACAACCAAAGGATTGTTTTCAAAAAGTACAGTTCGGTCCGAATGGATATTCACAAACGACTCATCAGAATACCCTGACTCCACCAACGTCCCTTCTTTATAATCCAAGAACGACTCGTCAGTTTCAGAACGGAAATGCGTTACTACTCCATTTTCTCCAGCCTTTTCGAAAGCTTCAGCAATTAACGAAGCAATACTTTCGTCGCCGTGTGCAGAAGTTTTGGCAACTGAAAAAACAAGCTCCTTATCAAGTTCGATTGATTTTTCTTTGAGGTATTCAAGGATTTTTGCAACTGAAGCATCGATGTTGTTAGCTATATCAATTCGTGATACACCTTTTTGCATTTCCTCGTTTGAGTACTTTACAAATGCTTGCGCAAGAACAATTGTAGCAGTGGTTCCGTCGTGTGCATAATCCACTGTTTTTTGACTCGCTTGTTTTAAAAGCATATTAGCCATTTGCTCAAGTGGATCTTCAAGCAAGATTGATTGAAGAATATTGTAACCGTCGGCGCTGACAAATGGCATTCCTCCTTCAGTTTCGGAAAGGACAAGATTTCCTCTATATCCCATTGTGCTTGAAACTATGTCGGCAATTTTGTTTACGCCGTTGATAATTTTTGATTTCGCACCGTCACCATGCGCTACTTCTTTGATAATCTGTTGTTCTCTCATAAAATTAATTGGATTAAAATAAAGAGCAAATATATAAAAAGTTATACCGAATGTATATTTAATGTAGATTTTATTTACATTTGCTGTAATAAAAACCTACAAAAAAATAATGCTATGGGTAAGTACAATATTACGCAGTCAGGGAATAAATTGAAGTTTGAATTAGTTCCCAATTCAGGCGATGTGAATCCAAGAATTACATACGCAACAAGTTCAGATTGGGCAAATGATAAGATAAAGTTCTTTGATGAAGGACGTTATGCTCAAACGCTGAAATTTACAGAAATCGGTGAAATCGGTGGAGTTGCTCCAACAGACTTAGAGGATGCTGCAAATCTTATTGACGCTATAATCGCAAATTTTAATACGGGAGGCGATCCCGGAAATCCCGCAGCGATAGATGTTACAAACACACCTTATAGTTTTATAACGCAAACAAATACTCAGGAGGCAACAAATAAATTAGCCGATGAAATTTCTGCTATCACTGGAGTTCAGGACGTGAAAACATCCAGGATTGCCAATACAATTGAAGTCGTAAAAACAGGCTTCGAATACGGATTTGATGATTTTGCGGGTTATACTCCATTTGCGGCAATGACTAAAACTGTCGGTACAACTAAAGGAATCAAAATAGTAACGGCGGTAGACAACTTTCTACCTACGGGAAAAATAATTGATAACAACGTTTATTCGGTAACGGTATCTGCAAAATGCACCGCAGGAAATACAGCATATTTTGGATTCGGTATTAAAAACGGTTCAAGTTGGGGCGGTATGCAATGGCGTGGCTCGACGGGAGTAACGGCATTATTGCAATACAATTCTAGTTCATTTGTATCGGCTGTGAATGCAGGAACGCAAGCGACATTTACAACGGGAGATAT
>JAGORP010000124.1 GCA_018062725.1 Flavobacterium sp. | reverse complement strand
CATCAAACATATTACCTGTAGGCAAACCAAAGTGGTTGAAGGTAAAACTACCTATTGGTGAAAAATATACCGAATTACGAGGATTAGTTGACAAATACAAACTTAACACGATCTGTACTTCAGGAAGCTGTCCAAACATGGGGGAATGTTGGGGAGATGGTACAGCTACGTTTATGATTTTAGGAAATATTTGTACACGCTCTTGTGGTTTTTGTGGTGTAAAAACAGGTCGCCCCGAAGATGTAGAATGGGATGAACCTGAAAAAGTAGCGCGTTCGATTAAAATCATGAAAATCAAACACGCCGTAATCACTAGTGTCGATCGCGATGATTTGAAAGATATGGGTTCTATTATTTGGTTGGAAACAGTCAAAGCCATCCGAAGAATGAATCCAGAAACCACACTCGAAACTTTAATCCCTGATTTCCAAGGAGTAGAAAAAATTTTAGATCGAATTGTAGAAGCTAATCCAGAAGTTGTTTCTCACAACATGGAAACCGTTCGTCGATTAACTCGTGAAGTTCGTATTCAAGCCAAATACGACAGAAGTTTGGCTGTTTTAAAATACTTAAAAGACAGCGGAATTCGCCGAACAAAATCGGGTATTATGCTCGGATTAGGTGAAACTGAAGAAGAAGTTATTCAAACCATGAAGGATCTTCGCGAGGCCAATGTAGACATTGTAACTATTGGTCAGTATTTACAACCAAGTAAAAAACACTTACCGGTTAAAGAATTCATCACACCCGAACAATTTGCTAAATACGAGCAAATTGGAAAAGAATTAGGTTTCCGACATGTAGAAAGTGGTGCTTTGGTTCGTTCTTCTTATCATGCACAAAAACATATTCTTTAAGGAATTCCAAATCACCAAAAACAAATTACAACTTAGAAGCTGAAACTAATTCTGCTCTATAATTTAATAGTGAACTTGAAACCTGAAACAAAAATAAGAGTCGCCATTAATGGTTTTGGAAGAATCGGACGAAATCTATTCCGATTACTATTAAATCACCCATTCATTGAAGTGGTTGCTATTAATGATATTGCCGACAATAAAACCATGGCACATTTACTGAAGTACGACAGTATTCATGGTGTTTTACAAAATGAAATTACGCATGACTCCGAGTCCATTTCTATTGATGGAAAATCGGTTTTATTTTTTCACGAAAAAGAAATCAAAAATCTTAACTGGACCTCTTTAAGCATTGATTTTGTAGTGGAAAGTACTGGGAAATATAAAACGTTCGAGGAAATTGAGCAACACATTTTATCGGGTGCAAAAAAAGTAATTTTATCTGCTCCTTCAGAAGTAGAATCAATAAAAACAGTGGTTTTAGGGGTGAATGAATCTATTTTAGACGGTTCGGAAGTGATCATTTCCAATGCCAGCTGTACTACCAACAATGCAGCTCCTATGATTAAAGTTATTCAAGACCTCTGCGGAATTGAACAAGCATATATTACAACTGTACATTCCTATACCACCGACCAAAGTCTTCATGATCAACCCCATAAGGATTTACGTCGTGCACGAGGCGCTTCGCAATCTATAGTTCCCACCACCACTGGTGCTGCCAAAGCATTAACTAAAATTTTTACCGAATTGGAAGGAAAAATGGGTGGTTGTGGCATTCGTGTACCCGTTCCCGATGGTTCTTTAACCGACATTACTTTCAATGTAAAGCGAGAAGTAACCATTGAAGAAATAAACGAAGCCTTCAAAAAAGCTGCTCAAACCAACTTAAAAGGGATTTTAGCATATACGGAAGATCCAATTGTTTCGGTGGATATTATTGGTAATCAAAACTCATGTTTGTTTGACGCACAATTGACATCTGTAATCGATAAAATGGTCAAAGTAGTCGGCTGGTACGATAATGAAATTGGTTATTCATCGAGAATTATTGACTTAATCACTCATATTGTTAAAAATTAACTATATTTAAGTTATTTTTGGGTTATTCCATATGTATAAGAAGCTACTTTTATTTTTACTTTTTTCAATTAATGCCTTTGCATTTAAGCCACTTCCAGCTTATAACGAGGCAATAGATAGTTCTTTTGTGTATGCAGAATCGGCCATCTACTTCAAAGACAAAAAAGTATACGAAAAAGCATTAGAAAGCGCCAATAAATCAATCCTTTACGCACAAAAATCAGCCAACAATTCTTCTTTAGCTAACGGATACTATACCTTAGGCTTAATCTTTTTAGAATTAAAAAAATATGAAATTGCCACCGAAAAATTTATTCGTGCCGTTTCCGTTTTTAATACACTCGAACTTAACTCTAAACTAGCCTTAACCTATTACAATTTAGGAGTTTGTTACATCCAAAAAGGAAATTATACGAGTGCCGAATCGTATTTCAATAAAGCCAATTCTGTATATGAAAACATCGATTTGCCAAATGCTAAAAACATGGTAAACCTGCAAAAAGCGATTTTATATGTAGAGAAAAAAGAATTCAAAACTGCAGAAAAAACACTTTTAGAACTTGCTTATTTACCAAATGATGGCGAATCTAACAAAATTCAATACGAGGCTTTTTATCAACTTGGATTGATCAAATACAGTGAAAAAACAAATAATTTAGCCTTAAATTACTTAAACAACGCCTATGACTTAAGCAAAAAAGCCGGTGATATTGAAATGCAGATCAAAACAACAAAAAAGCTAAGCGAAGTATATGATCAAATGTCATTAACCAACAACTCCTTAGCCTATTTAAAAATTCATTTATCACTTACCGATTCCTTAAATACCTTAAATTCTCATCAACAACAACATTTTATTTCCAAACAAATAAAAGTAGATGATATCATGCGTTCCATGGATAAAATGGAAAAAGACAAAAAAGAGCAAGAAAAAGCAGGGAAATTTTCTAAATTAATCAATATCTTAAGTATTGCTTTAATTACCATTTTATCGTTGTTAAGTTTGTCTTTATATAAAAACAATATTATTCGAAACAAATCGAATGAACTTTTAAAAGAAAAAAACAACGAATTGGAAGAAGCGAAAGAACGTATCGAAAAAGCCTCACAAGCGAGAGCCGAATTTCTTTCAACGGTCAGTCATGAACTACGAACACCATTAAACGCAATAAACGGAATTTCACATATTTTACTCGAAGACAAACCCAAAGCTAGTCAAATTGAATACCTTAAATCCTTAAAGTTTTCGGGAAATTACTTACTTACTTACATCAATGAAATTCTAGAAATCAACAGAATTGAATCTAATAATATTGAAATTGAAAATATTAATTTTAATATTCGAGAGCTCTTGCATAATATTCAAAATTCATTAAAAGACCATGCGAGTCAAAACAATAATGATTTCAACTTGATTATCGACCCAGAAGTACCAGAAGTCGTAATTGGTGATCCTACCAAACTTTCACAAATATTTATCAACCTTATAAATAACGCTTTAAAATTCACCAAAGATGGTAGCGTTACTGTGTATGCTAACTTGTTAAGTACCGAAAATAAAAAGAGTAAAATTTTATTTAAAGTCGTGGATACAGGAATTGGAATTCCAGAAGACAAACAAGATCAAATTTTTGAAAGTTTTTCTCAAGGTTCGGTGGAAATTAATCGAAAATATGGCGGTACAGGTCTTGGACTTACCATTGTAAAACGACTCATTAAGTTAATGAACGGTGACATAAAATTGAAAAGTGCTGTTGGAAAAGGATCCGAATTTAGCTTTGAACTTGAATTTGCAATTGGTGATAAAATAATACCGAATACGTCCAACACCATTCTGGATGATAAAATATTCATTAAGAAAAAAGTACTGTTAGTGGAAGACAATAAAATCAATCAAATGATTACCAAAAAAATTGTCGAGAAAAAACAAATGCTTTGTGAAATTTGTGAAACCGGTGAAGACGCAATAGAAAAAGTAAAAACCAACAAATACGATTTAGTATTGATGGATGTCCATTTACCCGGTATAAACGGAACGATTGCAACAGAAGAAATTAGAAAATTTGATACCATTACACCAATCATTGCGTTAACAGCCATTTCTTTAAACGAAAATAGAGAAATGCTTATGTCCTTCGGAATGACTGATGTAATTACCAAACCTTTTAATCCGGATAATTTTTATAAAATTATCGAGACCAACTTATTACAAGCAACTTCTAGTAATGTGTAATCAGTTCTTTAATTAACTGGCGAACATGTGGTTCTGCTTCTTTGGCAGCTTCCAGTACTTCTTCATGTGAAATAGAATCAATACTATCAGCATCACCCATATCGGTAATGACAGAAATTCCAAAAGTTTCTAACTCCATGTGGCGCGCTACAATTACTTCGGGTACCGTACTCATTCCAACGCAATCGCAACCAAGTACCTTAACCATTTTATATTCAGCAAGCGTTTCAAAAGTTGGCCCTTGTAATCCAAGATAAACTCCGTCTTGAACAGTAATTCCTAAATCGGAAGCAATTTCTTTGGCTTTCGTCATCATTTTACGACTATAAGGCTCACTCATATTTACAAAACGAGGACCAAAACGTTCGTCATTTTTACCACGTAACGGATGC
>JAGORP010000123.1 GCA_018062725.1 Flavobacterium sp. | reverse complement strand
TTTCTGAACGGTATATAGAACTTTACGAAAATATTATTGGTGAAGAGTTTGTAAAAGCGGATACCTCTAATATTCAAGAACGTATTGAAAAGAATGTAGTGGCTTTTTTAAATAAATAACATAAACATATCTTATTGTTTTATTAACCACGCTTTGCGTGGTTTTTTTGTTCTTTGTATTGAGTAAGCGTGATGCTTATAATGTTAAAATTTTGTTATAATGGAAATTTTATGTAACGCAACGCAGATTATAGCGTCTACTACTATAAATCATTAATCAAAAATCAATCATCATGAAATCAACAATTCACGAGTACAAAAAAAACAATGTACTACAAACGAGTAAAAAATCAATCTTAATTTTAGGTTTAGCTCTTGGAGCTTTCGCAAATCAATCTTTTGCATCAAACAGTCAATCTTTTAAAACAACGGAAGTCGTTTATTGGGCAAATTCTCCGCTTTGTAATGCTATTATTAAAGGAGACATTGATGCTGTAAAGAAATTTATTGAATACGGGGCTGATGTAAACCAACCTTCAAATGGTGTCACACCATTAATGATAGCAGCCCGTTACAATAGAGTAGAAATTATTGATTTATTGTTGAAAAATGGCGCAGATAAAAAGTCAAGAGATGAAAGAGGGTATACCGCATTAAAGTATGCCGAATTATCTAAAGCCAATGAAGCCATAGTCGCTTTGAAGTAAAAAATGTTACTAAAAAGTCCCTATAAAAAGGGACTTTTTTTTATTTCAGTAGAATGAAACTATTTTTTTTCAAGGTTCGATTTTAAATTATCGAGACCAGCTTGTAAATCTTTTCCAAGCATTTCGTCCATATTCATAAAAAGCATTATGACATTCATCGGATACGGCATTTTTCCATTAAAGCCCCATTTGACTTTGGTTTGATTTGCTGAAAGAGCTTCGGTAACGAAATAGGCATAGTCGGTAGATTCCATCGGACGTTTAAAGCGTAGTTCCATGTCAATACGTTCGCCTAGAATAATTTTCTTAATTTCTTGTTCACCTTCTCCAACATCATCATTTCCATTCCAACTATAAATAAATCCTATTTCACCATCGGTACCAGTAAAGGTTCTTTTTGAGTTAGGAACTTCATATTCCAAACACTAAAAGAGTCTTGGTTTTTCATCATTTTGACATAATTAAAAACGCTGTCTTTAGGTTGGTTTATGGTTATTTCTCGTTCCACGGCATAATCTTTTGTCATTACTAATCCCGCGATTAACACAATGCCAATAAGAGCTAACAAAACAAAAATATTTTTTTAGAATTCTCATGGTTGTATGGTTTTAGGTTAATAGTGTTATTTCGATTTTTTGAATACCGTTTCATAGGTGTTAATCCAATCAGGAACGGTAATTTTTTGCATGAGTTCACCAATCAATTCAAACGGAATGTCTTCTGGTTTTTTAAATCGGATACAGCTTTTTCCCATGTCTAATTTCTTTTTGGAATGTTTCGGAAATTCGGAAGTAAACCAATGTAATAATTCAGGATTGGCATAAATACCCATGTGATAAAAGGCAATAAAATTTTTTTGAGAGGCAAGTGCCGCAAATGGAAGGGGATCCTTAGGATTACAATGGTATCCAGCTGGATATAAAGCGTGCGGTACCGCATAGCCTATCATGCCGTAACCCATTCCTTCCTGAAAACCTTCAGGGATGTTTTTTAAAATGACATTCCTCAATTTGTTAAACCCATCCTTCCTTTCTTCTGGAATTTCGTCTAAATAGTCATTTACGGTTAGGGCTTTCGATTGCATCGTTTGATTCGTTTAAAGTAAAGTTAAAAAAAATCCATTCAAATTTGAATGGATTTAATCTATTTCGATTATTTAAAATAAGAAAAATTTTCGTTGTTTTCAATTTTAAGCAAAGATTCGTAAATCAATTGAATTACATTTTCAACGTCTTCTTTATGAACCATTTCAACAGTAGTATGCATATAGCGTAAAGGTAAAGAAATTAAAGCTGAAGCAACTCCACCATTACTATAAGCAAAAGCATCGGTATCGGTTCCGGTTACTCTCGAAGTAGCATGACGTTGGAAAGGAATTTTCTTTTCTTCTGCCGTATCAGTTATGAGTTCGCGTAATTTGTTTTGTACCGCTGGAGCATAGGCAATTACCGGACCACGACCAATTTTTAAATCCCCTTCAATTTTTTTATCAATCATCGGAGTAGTGGTATCGTGACAAACATCAGTCACAATGGCAACATTAGGCTTAATGGTTTGTGTAATCATTTCGGCACCACGAAGTCCAATTTCTTCTTGAACGGCATTCACGACATATAATCCAAACGGAAGTTTCTTTTTGTTTTCTTTCAATAAACGAGCTACTTCGGCAATCATAAAACCACCCATTCTGTTATCAATGGCACGACATACAAACTTGTTTTCATTCAAGATCATAAATTCATCTGGATAGGTGATGACACATCCCACATGTACGCCAAGATTTTCCACTTCTTCTTTTGTAGCACAACCACAATCGATAAAAATATTAAATTGAGTTGCATTTTCTTCTTTGCCTCTTCCACGAGTATGAATCGCCGGCCATCCAAAAACTCCTTTTACAATCCCTTTTTTAGTGTGAATATTTACACGCTTTGAAGGGGCAATTTGATGGTCAGAACCACCATTTCGAATCACATATATTAATCCGTCATCCGTAATGTAATTTACATACCAGGAAATTTCGTCACTATGACCTTCAATTACTACTTTATAAGGAGCATCTGGATTTATGATTCCGACAGCAGTTCCATAAGTATCGGTAATAAAAGTATCAACATAAGGTTTGATGTAATCCATCCAAATTTTTTGTCCTTCACTTTCATATCCGGTTGGAGAAGCATTATTAAGGTATTTTTCTAAAAAGTCAATCGACTTCTTATTTAGTATCGATTTTGTTGCCATAAATTATTTTTTTGCTAAATTATAAAAATGGTATAACAGTTGATATATATTTCTATAAATTTGAAAAATTTTAAACCATTTATGAGATACCTATATATAATAGTAAGCTTTTTGTTTTTTGAGATGACTTCTAATGCTCAAGAAATAAAGATTGATTCGCTTGAAATTGAAAAGAGGTTAGAAGAAAAAGACACGCTAGCTCAAGTTTCGTATCAGTTGGAAGAGGTCGTGGTGACCAATCGTGCTTATAATTTCAAAACAGATGAAGAAAGAAAACGATTCATGATCTTACAGCGCCGTGTGCAACGAACCTATCCTTATGCTAAAATAGCTGCCGATCGATTGGTTGCTTTGAATAACGGAATGAAATTATTGAAATCGGAAAGAGATAAGAAAAAGTATTTTAAAATTGTAGAAGGGTATCTTACCGATGAATTTGAGGCACAATTAAAAAAACTGAGTAGAAAAGACGGTCAGATTTTGGTAAAATTAATCCATCGCCAAACAGGAACTACGACTTTCGATTTGATTCATGATTTAAAAAGTGGTTGGAAGGCCTTTTGGGCGAACAATACTGCTAGTCTATTTGATATTAATTTGAAAACGAAATACGAACCTAATAATGTTGCCGAGGATTATTTGATTGAAAGTATTTTATATAGATCGTTTATTGATGGTCGTTTGCAAAAGCAAGAATCGAAACTGGGTCACAATTATACTGAATTGCAAAAAATTTGGCGTGAAAAAGTAAAAGCTATCAGAGCTGAGCAAGAAGCTAAGCAAAAAGAAATTGATGCAAACAAATAGTATGTTATAAATAATTATTTCAAACCCATCTGTATTAGGTGGGTTTTTTATTTACTCTAAGAATTATACTATTATATATAGGTATGTTGTTCTGGCGTGTCCCTACGGGTCGGGCTATCCGCTATATCTTTTATTCCGCTTCGCTCCATAAAAGGATGCCGCTTCTATCCCTCACGCGTACCCCCGATAGGTTTATATTACCTGTCAGGTGTGCAATTCCTTAATTATTGATGCTTTTTAGGGGTTTTAGAATTGTGTTTTACGAATATTCTTAAAAAAGAAAAACATAAGTTACTGACTTTCAGCGAAAGTGTAAAAAAGATTCAAAAAACTTTAAAAAAGCATTAGGAAAAGTAAAAAGAAGTGTTACTTTTGCACCCGCATTGAACAACAAGTGACATGCAAAACAAAGCAAAGTTCTTTAAAATACTGATCCAAATTGAAAAACATCTGATACTGATGACTTTAAAAAAAGTTTCAAAAAAGATGTAAAAAGATTTGGAAATAGAAAAATAAAGATGTTATCTTTGCACCCCGCAAACGAGTTAAAAAACGAGTTCGCTGAGCACTTAAAATGAATACATATTAAGTGAAGCAAATGAGGGAAGTTCTTAAGATAATGTGATTAAAACGGGACGAAAATTTTCTCAAAAAAAAGTTTCAAAAAGTTTTGGTAATTAAAAAAGAGTTTCTACCTTTGCACCCGCAAACAACGAAAGAAGTTTAGCGAAAAAGAAGTAAGACACGTTCATAGACATATTGAATTGACAGCCGTTCCGAAAGAGATTTCGGAACAACAAAAATGAGAGTAAGAAGAATTGA
>JAGORP010000033.1 GCA_018062725.1 Flavobacterium sp. | reverse complement strand
AGGGAATACCCAACAAGCCATTACAAACTTAACGAGTTATATAACTTCGTTTCCAAACGGATTATATGCGTTGAAAGCGAATTATTATTTAGCCGATTTGCAGTACAAAGGCGGAAATACTTCAAGTGCAACGAAATATTACGAAAATGTGATTTCGAAAGCCAGAAACGAATATACTGAACAATCGTTATCGCGTTTGGCTGAAATTTATATAAAGAAAAACGATTCTGAAAAGGCCATTCCTGTTTTACTACGTTTGGAAACGGAATCGGATTTCCCTCAAAACAAAACCTATGCACAAGCCAATTTGATGAAGGCATATTACGATAAAAAAGAGTATGCGAACGCCGTGATTTATGCCGATAAAGTATTGGAAAATCCGAAAACGGATAATAAAATCAAAAGTGATGCTCAAATTATTGTGGCACGTTCTGCTGTGCAAACCAATAACGAATCTAAAGCAAGAGAATCCTATGCTCGATTACTCAAAATTGCCAAAGGAGAATTAATGGCGGAAGCCTTGTATTATGATGCGTATTTCAAAAATAAAGATTTAAAATTTGAAGCATCGAATACTGTTGTGCAAAAGTTAGCCAAAGAGTATTCGGGATATAAATATTTTGGAGCCAAAGGTTTAATTTTGATGGCTAAAAATTTCTACGGATTAAAAGACAGTTTCCAAGCGACTTATATTTTGGAGAGTGTGATTAAAAATTTCAAAGAATTCGATGATGTCCTTGCCGAAGCTCAATCCGAACTGAATGCCATCAAAACAGAAGAAGCCAAAACAAATTCGTCAATTACAAAATAACTCTGTGAAACTTTATGTCTCCTTTGTGTGACTTAGTGTAATAGCAATAAAATTAAATATGAGAAATAAAATTGTTTATATAATAGTCCTAGTTTTTCAAATCACTTTTGCCCAAAAAAAAGAGGATAATATCGGTACCGAAGTGGTAAACGTAGTAAAACCATACACGCCAACTATTTCCGATGCGTATAAAGTAAAGGAAGTACCAACTTTAGATGATGCAGAAACCGCAAATAAAGAAGAAATAAAATATAAAATTTTCTCTTTTCCGGTAGCATCTACCTTTTCACCCGAAAAAGGAAAGGCCGCAACAGTTGACAAAGCCAAACAAGAAAAATTATTTCCAAATTATGTGACTGTTGGTTATGGAAATTACAATGCCTTAAATGCAGAATTATTCGTAACACATGATCTTGATAATTACCAATATGTAGGAGGAATGTTTCGTTACTTAGGGGCAGACGGTCCCATAAAAGGAACAATCTTAGATACTAATTTTTATGATGCTTTCATCGGTGCTATGTATGGTTATAACAAAGAAGATACTAGTTTTAAATTGGATTTAGGCTACAAAAGAGAAGGCTATAATTGGTATGGATTACCTTTAAAAAATCCAAATTTTAATAATATACGTCTCGATACTATCAATCCAAGACATACTTATAATACCTTCAAGATTGGTTCCGAATTAGCCATCACAAAAAGTTTCTTTGAAAAATTAAACGTGAATTATGTTGGGTTTTCCGATGATTATGGTTCTCGTGAAAATCGCTTTATTGTCAAGCCTAATTTTAATTTCGATTTCGGAAATACGGCTGTAAAAGTGAAGTTTAATTTGGATTATGCCAATACAAGTTTTGATACCAATTACGCATTAATTTATCCAATTCTGAATTCCGCAACCAATATCGAAAAATCAAATCTTATTTTTAGCGGAAACCCTAGTTTTACGATTTTAAAAGATGATTTATCCATCGAATTAGGAGCAGAAATTGCATATCATGCGCGACTTAAAAATACTTTCGCCGGAATTGTTCAAAACAATGATAACGGCATTTATGTGTATCCTAAAATTAAAGCCTCTTATAAATTAGTGGGAGATTTAATGGTCTTTGTTGCTGGTGCCGATGGTGGTTTGCAGCAAAATACGTATGAAAATTTTGTGACTCAAAATAAGTTTTTATCTCCAACTTTAAATCTTGCTCCAACCGATAATCAGTATACTATTTATGCAGGATTAAGAGGGAAATTGGCCAATTCTGTAGCGTATAATTTAAAGGCTTCGTATGATTCTTCAAACAATAAAGCTTTGTTTAAAAGTAATGCCTATTTATCGGCTCCCTCACAAAATTATAGCTATGGAAATTCATATGACGTAGTCTACGACAATTTAAAAACCATTTCGTTTTATGGCGAATTAAAAGCGGATGTAAATAAAAATATTGCATTAGGAATAAACGGTCAAGTAAGTGCCTATAATACCACTTATCAATTGGAAGCTTGGAATTTGCCAACGGTAAAAGTTACGTTCACTTCCGACTTTAATATCGGACCGAAATTCTATGCCGGAACACAATTGTTTTATGTAGGAGAACGCAAAGATCAGTTTACTAATTTTACAGGTTTTGCAAATCCGGATACTATTCAAACATTAGAAGGGTATTTTGATATCAACGCTCATGTAGGATACAAACACAACGAGCGTCTGACTATCTTCTTAAAAGGAAACAATTTGGCCAATCAGAATTATCAAAAATGGTTAAATTACCCGGTTCAAGGAGCACAAGGAATTTTGGGTGCGAGTTATAAATTTGATTTCTAGTTATTTTAGAAAATTAGACTAACTTAGACTTCTTAGATTTTTAATTCAAGAGGAGTTAAGTTAGTCTAATCTAATCTAATCTAATCTAATCTAATCTAATCTAATATTCTAAGCAGTCTAACTATCTAATAAATGACTTTAAAACAAACCATACATTCCCAATACACACAAATCATTCAAGATAAAATCGATGTTTTTCAAGACATGATTGCCGGTTTAACAGAAGATTCTAAAAATGATGCTAAAGGTTCTGCAGGCGATAAGCATGAAACGGCATTGTCAATGATGCACATCGAACAAGAAAAATTGACCAACAAGCTAAAAGAAGCTATCGAACAAAAAGCAATTTTGGAAAAAATAGATACTTCCATAAACCATAAAAAAGTAGCGTTGGGTAGTTTGGTTGTAACCAATAAAGTAACCGTATATATCAGTACGGCTTTACCTAAAATGCCAATTGAAGGTCAAAATATCTTCGGAATTTCTCCACAATCCCCATTAGGAATACAATTGATGGGTAATGAAGTAGGTCATAATTTTCAACTAAATTCAGTTGATTATACAATTATCAATATCACGTAAATTACAATCTTCAATCTTTTTTCTGATTTTACATCAATTCAATTTACATAATTTGCTTTTTATTTCCTTTTAAGTTTAAAAATGTAACTTAAATATCTTTTTTAGTTTTAATATTAAATCTTAAGGAGCAATTTTGTTTCAGAAATCAATTAATAATTAAAAACATAATTCTGAATTCAAAATTCATAATTCAAAATTTTAAAAGATATGTGTGGAATTGTATGCGCCTTCGACTTAAAACAGAAAACAGAAACCTTACGACCTCAAGTGTTGGAAATGGCTAAAATTATTCGTCATCGTGGTCCCGATTGGAGCGGAATTTATAGTGACGATAAAGCTATCTTGGCACATGAACGCTTGGCAATTGTCGATCCAGCTTCTGGTAAGCAACCCTTACTTAGTAATGATAAAAAATTGATTTTAGCGGCTAATGGTGAAATTTACAATCACAGACAATTAAGAAAACAATTTGATGGTGGGTTGCTGAGCTTGTCGAAGTATACTTTTCAAACGGAAAGTGATTGTGAAGTGATTTTAGCGCTCTACAAAGAAAAAGGAGCGCATTTTTTGGATGAACTCAATGGAATTTTCGGTTTTGCGATATACGATGCTGAGAATGATGTGTATTTCGTGGCGCGTGACCATATGGGAATTATTCCCTTATATATCGGTTGGGACCAACATGGAACGTTTTATGTAGCTTCCGAATTAAAAGCTTTAGAAGGCTATTGCACTAAAATTGAATTGTTTCCACCCGGACATTATTTGTCCAGTAAAGATGGAGAATTTGTGCAGTGGTACAAAAGAGATTGGACCGAATTTGATGCGGTGAAAGACAACCAAACCAGCATTCAAGAATTGAAAGTAGCTTTGGAAGCTGCGGTGCATCGTCAGTTAATGAGTGATGTGCCTTATGGCGTATTGCTTTCGGGCGGATTGGATTCTTCCATTACTTCTGCAATCGCGAAAAAATATGCCCAAAAAAGAATTGAATCAGATGACACGACCGAAGCCTGGTATCCGCAATTGCATTCGTTTGCAGTAGGATTAGAAGGTTCGCCAGACTTAAAGGCAGCTAGAGTAGTAGCCGATCACATTGGAACCATTCACCACGAAATTAAATTTACGATTCAAGAAGGTTTGGATGCTGTTCGAGATGTGATTTATAACTTGGAAACCTATGATGTAACCACTGTTAGGGCTTCCACACCAATGTATTTAATGGCGCGGGTAATCAAATCGATGGGGATTAAAATGGTGTTGTCAGGAGAAGGTTCCGATGAATTGTTTGGCGGGTATTTATACTTTCATAAGGCCCCGAATGCCAAAGAATTTCACGAAGAAACCGTTCGAAAACTAAGTAAACTTCATATGTATGATTGCCTGCGTGCCAACAAAAGTCTAGCCGCTTGGGGTATTGAAGGACGTGTACCTTTTTTAGATAAAGAATTCATGGATGTGGCCATGCGTATCAATCCACAAGATAAAATGATTAACGGCGAACGTATGGAGAAATGGATACTTCGAAAAGCTTTTGAAGAAATGTTACCTGAAAGTGTGGCGTGGAGACAAAAAGAGCAGTTTAGCGATGGGGTAGGGTATAGTTGGATTGATACTTTAAAAGAAGTTGTAGCAGAAGCAGTATCTGATGAACAATTAGCGAATGCGAAATATAAATTTCCGTTGCAAACGCCGACTTCCAAAGAAGAGTATTATTACCGTTCTATTTTTACGGAACATTTTCCTAGTGACGCCGCAGCACTTTGTGTTCCTCAAGAAGCGAGTGTAGCCTGCAGTACCAAAATTGCTTTAGAATGGGATGAAGCTTTTAAAAACCTAAATGATCCATCGGGCAGGGCTGTTGCCAACGTCCACGAGGAGGCTTATGTAAAAGCATAATGATAAAGACCAATTGAATGATTGGTCTTTTTTTTTTATAAATTGTTATCAAATTCAAAAGCTGTAAAAAGCGTTCTTTTGGCTTTAAATCAATTCTTTTGATTTTTGGTTTTTTATCTGATTAAAAAAAACAACAAAATCAATTTTAAGGCTATTTTCATTCGATTTAAGCCATTATCTCGTTATTAACAGTTGTTGATAACTTCAAGATGTTTTACTGTTTTTTCTATTAAAAATGACTCCTATTTGCTTATATTTGCGTGTTTGACAAAAATAATGCAATTTCGAAACAGATAATATGAGCGAAGAACAAAAAAAGAATAGTTATTCGGCCGATAGTATTCAGGCATTAGAAGGAATGGAGCATGTACGTATGCGTCCTTCGATGTATATTGGAGATACTGGGGTTAGAGGTTTACACCACTTGGTTTACGAGGTAGTCGATAACTCTATCGATGAGGCGTTAGCGGGACATTGTGATACCATTGGGGTAATTATAAATGAAGACAATTCCATTTCTGTAGAAGATAATGGACGTGGTATTCCGGTTGACATGCACAAAAAAGAGGGAGTATCTGCTTTAGAGGTAGTAATGACCAAAATTGGTGCTGGAGGAAAATTCGATAAAGATTCGTATAAAGTTTCTGGAGGTCTTCACGGAGTAGGCGTATCGTGTGTGAATGCGCTTTCTGATCACTTGCGTGCTACGGTTCACAGAGAAGGGAAAATCTACGAACAAGAGTACGAAAAAGGAAAAGCAATGTACCCGGTAAAACAAATCGGTACTACTGACAAAAGGGGAACTATTGTTACTTTCAAACCAGATGCTACCATTTTTACTCAAACATTAGAATATTCTTATGATACGTTGGCAGCTCGTATGCGTGAATTGTCTTTCTTGAATAAAGGAATTACAATTACACTTACTGACAAACGTGATATTGACGATAAAGGTGAAGTTAGAGTAGAAGTTTTCCATTCGAAAGAAGGATTGAAAGAATTCGTTAAGTTTTTAGATGGAAACCGTGTGCCAATTATTGGTCACGTAATTTCTATGGAAAACGAAAAAGGAGAAATTCCGGTTGAAGTAGCATTGATTTATAACGAAAGTTACTCGGAAAACATTTTCTCTTACGTGAACAACATCAATACACACGAAGGAGGAACGCATTTACAAGGTTTTCGTATGGGATTAACGCGTACGTTAAAAAAATATGCGGATGCTTCGGGATTGCTAGATAAATTAAAATTTGAAATTTCAGGGGATGACTTCCGTGAAGGGTTAACTGCTATTATTTCGGTAAAAGTGGCAGAACCTCAGTTTGAAGGTCAGACGAAAACAAAATTAGGAAATAGAGAAGTAGTTTCTCCTGTATCTCAAGCGGTAGCTGAGATGTTAGAAAACTATTTGGAAGAAAATCCAAATGATGCTAAAATCATCGTCCAAAAAGTAATCTTGGCAGCCCAAGCCCGTCACGCAGCGAAAAAAGCACGTGAAATGGTGCAACGTAAAACCGTAATGGGCGGCGGCGGATTACCTGGTAAATTATCAGATTGTTCGGAACAAGATCCAGAAAGATGTGAGATTTTCCTTGTCGAGGGAGACTCGGCAGGTGGAACGGCCAAACAAGGTCGTGATCGTGCGTTCCAGGCTATTTTGCCATTACGTGGTAAAATTTTGAACGTAGAAAAAGCCATGCATCATAAAGTATTCGAAAACGAAGAGATTCGAAATATTTTTACAGCTTTAGGAGTAACTATTGGTACTGCTGAAGATAGTAAAGCCTTAAACTTAGAAAAGTTACGTTACCACAAGGTAGTTATCATGTGTGATGCTGATATTGACGGTAGTCACATTTCTACCTTGATATTGACTTTCTTCTTCCGTTTTATGAAAGAATTAATCGAAGAAGGGCACGTGTATATCGCAACACCTCCTTTATATTTAGTTAAAAAAGGAAACAAAAAAGAATACTGTTGGACAGAAGCGCAACGTGATGCGGCCAATGAAAGAATGGGTGGAGGAGCAGGAATTCAACGTTATAAAGGTCTTGGAGAGATGAACGCTGAACAATTGTGGGAAACTACTTTAAATCCTGATTTCAGAACCTTGAGACAAGTGAATATTGATAGTTTAGCTGAAGCAGATCGTGTGTTCTCTATGCTAATGGGTGATGAAGTACCACCTCGTAGAGAGTTTATCGAGAAAAATGCGGTCTACGCTAATATTGATGCATAAAACTTTTTGGATTTTGAATTCTAAATTTAAATGATGGAATTCCAAGTTCATAAAACAATTTAAAATTTATAATTTAAAATAATAAAAAAATGAAAGTTACAATAGTTGGAGCTGGAAACGTGGGTGCAACTTGCGCTGATGTAATGGCTTATAGAGGAATTGCAAGTGAAATTGTATTATTAGATATCCGTGAAGGATTTGCAGAAGGGAAAGCATTAGATATTACACAATGTGCCACCAATACAGGTTTTAATACCAAAGTGGTTGGGGTTACCAACGATTATGCAAGAACTGCAGGTAGCGATGTCGTAGTAATTACTTCTGGAATTCCTAGAAAACCTGGAATGACTCGAGAAGAATTAATCGGAATTAACGCAGGAATTGTAAAATCAGTTGCCGAAAATTTATTAACACATTCTCCAAACGCTATTTTCGTAATTGTATCGAATCCTATGGATACTATGACGTATTTAGCATACAAATCATTAGGATTGCCTAAAAACAGAATTATTGGTATGGGTGGTGCGTTAGATAGTTCACGTTTTAGAACGTATTTATCTCTAGCTTTAGACAAACCTGCAAATGATATTTCTGCAATGGTTATTGGTGGTCATGGTGATACTACGATGATTCCATTAACACGTTTGGCTTCTTACAACGGAATTCCAGTTTCTCAATTCTTATCTCAAGAACAATTAGATAAAGTGGCTGCCGATACAATGGTAGGTGGAGCTACTTTAACAGGGTTATTAGGAACTTCAGCTTGGTATGCACCTGGAGCTTCTGTTGCCTATTTAGTTGATTCTATCTTAAACGATCAAAAGAAAATGATTGCTTGTTCTGTTTTTGTAGAAGGAGAATACGGTCAAAACGATATTTGTATCGGAGTACCGTGTATCATTGGTAAAAATGGAGTAGAAGAAATTCTAGATATCAACCTTAACGAGGCTGAAAAAGCTTTATTTGCAAAGTCTGCCGATGCAGTTCGTAGCATGAATGATGCTTTGGCTTCTGTTTTGTCATAAGTATTTCAAAATAAAATGAAAAAGACTGCTTTTTTGCAGTCTTTTTTTTCAGATTAATCCATAAATAAATTGGTTAATCACATTCAGAATTATATATTTGCACGTTTTGTAAAAATGGGGTAGTGTTTTCTGCCCTATTTTTTCCAAACTAACCAAAACTAAATTAAAGAATTAATTAATTTTTACACAGAATGCAAAATAGAGGACTAATTAAGTTTTTTGCAATTTTATTTGCGCTTGTGAGTATTTATCAACTTACATTCACTTTTGTTGCTAGCAAAGTTAAAAGTGATGCAAAAGCTTTTGCAAACGGAAATCAAGAAAAAGAAATCAAATATCTTGATTCTATTGGGAAACAAAAAGTATTTAGCTTAGGGTTTACCGATTTCACTTATAATGAAGTGGCTGATAAACAAATTAATAAAGGTCTTGACCTTGAAGGAGGTATTAACGTAACACTTCAAATTTCGGTTAAAGACGTATTAAAATCCTTAGCGAACAATACCCAAAATCCAGTATTTAATAAAGCTTTGGCTGATGCTAAGAAGAATCAACAAGGAAATCAATCTTTCTTAGATGCTTTCTACGATGCTTTCGAAGCTGCTTCTGCAGGTACAGGAACAAAATTATCTTCTCCAGATGTTTTTGGTAACAGAAACTTAGCAGATGTAATTAATGATACAAAATCAGAATCACAAGTAAAAGCAGTCATCTCTAAAAAAGTAGATGAATCTGTGGAAAGTGCTTTCGGAGTATTGCGTGAGCGTATCGATAAATTCGGTGTGACACAACCTAACATTGTAAAATTAGGAAGCACTGGACGTATCTTGGTAGAATTGCCAGGAGCGAAGGATGTAGATAGAGCTAAAAAGTTATTATCATCAACGGCTCAATTAGAGTTCTGGGAAACGTATAAAGTAGAAGAAGTAGGTAACTATTTAATGGCTGTAAATGACGCCTTAAAGAAAACTGAAAAAGCGGTTGTAGCTAAAGACACAACGGTAAAAAAAGGATCTAAAATTGATGATTTATTAGTAGATAAAACGACTAAAGATTCAGCAGATGCTAAAAAAGGTAATAATCCTTTGTTTGATAAGTTAATGCCTTTCCAACAAGGTGGAACTATCATCGGAATGGTTGCAGTTAAAGATACTGCTGCAGTAAATGCTTACTTGAAAAGACCAGATATCAAAGCGATGTTGCCAAGTAATTTAGCCGATGTTAAATTTGTATATGGTAAAGCAAAATCAGATGAGGCTGAAGCGGTTGAAATCTATGCTTTAAAAGGAAATAGAACTAATACACCTCCAATGAGTGGAAGTGTTTTAGTAGAAGCTGCTGATACTTTCGACCAAATGGGTAAACCTGCCGTTTCTATGCAAATGAACGGAAGAGGCGCTAAAATTTGGGAAGAATTAACAGGAAGAGTGTATTCTCAAAAAAATAGTATTGCTATTGTTTTAGATAATGTAGTTTATTCGGCACCAGGAGTAACTTCTGGACCAATTGCTGGAGGACGTTCTGAAATTTCAGGTTCGTTTACACTAGAGGAAACAAAAGATTTAGCTAACGTATTGCGTGCGGGTAAATTACCGGCAGCCGCTGAAATCGTTCAGTCGGAAGTAGTAGGACCATCTTTAGGTCAAAAAGCAATCGATAACGGAACTACTTCTGCATTTGTAGGGTTGTTATTAGTAGCGTTATGGATGTTAGTATATTATGGTAAATCAGGTTGGTATGCTAATTTTGCATTAGTAATTAACTTATTATTCTTATTCGGAATTTTAGCAAGTTTAGGTGCCGTATTAACATTACCAGGTATTGCTGGTATCGTATTAACAATGGGTACTGCGGTAGATGCGAATATTATTATCTACGAAAGAGCGAAAGAAGAATTACGCCACGGATTGAGTCTTGGTGAAGCGGTTAAAAAATCATTCTCTTGGACAGGAGCTATGCGATCTATTATTGATGCTAACGTAACTCACGTATTGACAGGAGCAATCTTATACGTTTTTGGAACAGGACCAATCAAAGGTTTTGCAACTACTTTATTGATCGGTATTGTTACATCATTATTTACGTCTATCTTTATTACTAGAATGTTTTTAGATCGTGCTGTGAATAAAGGAACTAAATTGGAATTCGCGAACAGCTGGTCTAAAAATTGGTTTACAGGATATCATTTTGATTTCTTGAAAGTGAAAAAATTCTCTTATGGATTCTCATTAGCAGTTACCATTATTAGTTTGGTTTCTATTTTCTTTGTAAACGGATTAGATCAAGGAGTTGATTTTGTTGGAGGTAGAACTTTCCAAGTAAAATTTGAACAACCAGTTGAACCGGCTGTGGTTTCGGAAGAATTATCAAAATTATTTGGTGTACCTGCAGAAGCTAAAGTATTCGGAAATTCAGATCAGTTAAGAATTACAACGAAATATAAAATTGAAGCTGAAGGGGTTGCGGTAGACGAAGAAGTAAACAAAATGTTATTCGAAGGATTGTCTAAACATTTCCCTGGAATGGCTTACGATAAATTCATCACTCTATACGAAGGAAAAAAACTAGGTGTTTTATCTGGTTCTAAAGTAGGTGCGGCGATTTCTAACGATATCAAAACCAACTCATTTTGGGCAGTTCTTGGAGCAATGCTTGTTGTTGGTTTGTATTTAGCAATTTCATTCCGTAAATTAGGATATTCTTTAGGTGCAATTGCAGCTGTGGCACACGACGTTATTTTCGTATTAGGATTGTACTCGTTATTATATAAATTCATGCCTTTCCACATGGAAATGGATCAGCACTTTATTGCAGCTATTCTTACTGTTATTGGATATTCTATGAATGATACGGTTATTGTATTCGATAGAGTTCGTGAGTTCTTAGCGGGTAATCTGAAAGGTGATTTCAAACATATTGTTAACGAGTCTATTAATACGACTTTATCAAGAACCATCAATACCTCATTAACTATGATTTTGGTTTTAGGAATCATGTTTATTTTTGGTGGAGAATCAATTAGAGGATTTATCTTCGCAATGCTTGTTGGTATTGTCGTAGGAACGTATTCATCATTATTTATTGCTACACCAGTATTGGTTGATACTTTGTCTAAAAAAGATAAAGAAGAAATTGAAAACAGACACTCTGAATTGAATAAATAATTCAGGAAGTTTTAATACATTTGAAGTCCTCTCGTTAATTGACGAGGGGACTTTTTTATTGCTAATAGCGAGGACCGATCGGGTCACTGAGGCTCTCGAAGTCACAGTATACAATTTAGACATTAATTATGGTAACAATTTCTTGGAGCGATTTTGAAAAAATAGAAATGCGAATAGGGACTATTTTAGAAATACACGATTTTCCTGAAGCACGAAAACCAGCATACCAACTTATAATCGATTTTGGTCCTGAAATCGGAATCAAGAAATCTTCCGCGCAAATCACCAAACGCTATGCAAAAGAAGAATTGAAAGGAAAGCAAATAGTGGCAGTAGTAAATTTTCCCAAAAAACAAATAGGTTCTTTTATGAGTGAATGCTTAGTGTTAGGTTCTGTTGGATTGGAAAATGATATTGTGCTACTTACAAGTGATCTGAAAGTAGGAAATGGGTTGCGAATAGGATGATTTTAAAATTTATTTATTCGGTTAATGCTTTTTCAAACAATTTAAAGTATTCGCATATTTGAAAGCCATCAAGTAATCCATGATGTGCTTCTACCGAAACGGGAAAGTATTTTTCTTTTTCATGTTCAAAAATTTTCCCAAATGAAATTTTCGGGACACTATCCAATTGATTGTGGTTGGTTGGATGAAGAATTCCATTAAAACTTAGCCAAGGAATTGTAGTATGCCTAATTAAATCAATTTTTACATCATCATCATTGATTCGTAATCCAGTTGAATTTTTAACTTCCAAAATTTCATTCTGTAAACGCGAATTGAAAATGGTAAAATCCTCATCAAATTCTATATAGGAAAACGCAAAGGTTTTGTCTGCTCTTCCAATAGTCGTTCCTGCATTTATTGTATCTAATTCATAAACAGAATCCTCTATAATTCGATATTTAAATTCCTTAATTGAATTGACGGTTAGCATTGATTTGTGTAAATAACTGGCAAAGAAAGAGTGGTTTTGCTCCTTGGCATCAAAATAGGCTTTAGTGCATTTTACATTGGCCGTCAGTCCTAAAAAAGGAGATTTCATTCGTGAGAAGAACTCATAATGCTCTTTTCGGTTCCAAAGTGTAATATCGATTTCTTTCATAGTTTTATTTTGGAAATTGAGAAAAAAAAAGTCCAAAATCACATAGATTTCAGACTTATTACTTTTGCCTTTCGGCTATTTACCTTAAAATTAAATATCATCAAAATCGATATCAGTAAAATTTGAACGAGGCTCATCGTTACTACTGTCATTTTGATATTCTTTTTTGAAATCTCTCTGATGACGTTCAGAAATTACTTCTTCACCTTTTTGGTTTAATACAAATTCGGTCATTTCGTCAAGGATGTCTCTAAAAGCAGCAAAATCTTCTTTATATAAGTAAATTTTGTGTTTTTTGAAGTGAAAAGAACCATCTTCTTCTGTAAACTTTTTACTTTCAGTAATGGTTACATAATAATCGTCGGCTTTTGTTGAACGTACATCAAAAAAGTAGGTTCTTCTTCCCGCACGCAGTACCTTAGAAAAAATTTCTTCTTTTTCTAACATATCATTTTCATTCATTCTCATTCTATCAAATTTATTTTTGTGTTGTGATGCCCAAATTTGATAAAAAAAATAGTTACAACCAAACTATTTATAACAATTCTTTTTCAGAAATCTGTTTTTGATATAGCGCAGCATAATAGCCTTCTTGACTTATTAATTGATTATGAGTGCCTTGTTGTACAATTTTGCCGTGTTCTAATATTAGTATTTTATCGGCATTTTTTGCAGATGAAACCCGATGGCTGACAATGATTGTTGTTTTTCCTTTACTAATAGTCTTTAGGTTATTTAAAATCTCTTCCTCTGTTTCGGTGTCTACTGCTGATAAACAGTCGTCAAGTAGCAAAATCTGATGGCTATTCACAAATACTCTAGCTATTGATACACGCTGTTTTTGACCTCCGGAAAGTGAAATACCTCTTTCTCCTAGTAAAGTTTCGTATTGGTCTTTAAAATTACGAATGTTGTTGTGTACGTCCGCATTTTTTGCCGCTAAGATGATTTCCTCGTCAGTAGCGTTTTCCTTCCCAAATTTGATGTTGTTTTTTATAGTATCTGAAAACAAAAAGGCATCTTGTGGAACCACACCAATACTCGAACGCAAGTTTTCTAAGTTTAAATCTGTTATATTGTGGCCATCAATTAATATATAACCTTCGGTTGGATCATATAATCGACTTAGTAAGGAAAGTAATGTTGATTTTCCAGAACCTGTGCGTCCAATAATGGCAATGGTTTCCCCTTTTTTAATTTCAAATGAAATATCCTCTAATGCTTTAATTTTCGTATCTTCATAAGTTAAGGAAACATGGTGAAAAGCAATATTTCCTTCAATAACGATAGGTTTGGTATTGTTATTCTGAATTTCTGGTTCAATTTGTAGAAATTCATTAATTCGTTTTTGCGATGCCTCTGCTTCTTGCACCAACGAAGAAACCCATCCAATAGACGTTACAGGCCATACCAGCATGTTGATGTAAATGATAAATTCGGCAATCACTGCTATTTTAGTGATACTTCCATTAATATACATGTAACTTCCTAAGGCAATAACCAATAAATTACTAATTCCAATTAATAATAACATTAAGGGACCAAAAAAAGCTTGAGTTTTGGCCAATTCTAAACTTTTTTCATTGCTTTTTAATGATAAAGAATCAAATTCAGATTGGATTTTTGTTTCAATGGTGTATGATTTTATTACTCGAATTCCAGAAAATACTTCTTGGGTATAACTCGATAAAGCGGATAAGTTTTTTTGAAATTCAAGACTTCGTTTGTTAATTGAAGTGCTTAGTTTAAAGATGAAATAGGCTAATAAAGGGAGGGGAAGTAACGTTAGCAGCGTTAATTTGGGTGAGACTTCAATCATAAAAATAATAACTATGGCAAATCGGATTACCGTATTTATAGTGTACATGACCGCAGGGCCTACATACATTCGTACGCGCCCCACATCTTCACTTATACGGTTCATCAAATCACCTGTGCGATTGTTTTTGTAAAAATTTTGAGTCAACCTTTCGTATTGTTTGAAAATAACATTTTTCATGTCAAATTCCACATGTCTTGACATTACAATAAGTGTTTGGCGCATCAAAAAGGTTAAAATACCAGAAGCTAAAACAGCTAGTGTAATGTAGAAGATGTTTTCAATTAATAAGCTTTTGATTGCCTGAGTGTTAGTGTCTTTTTGCTTAATATAATCTTCAACTGCAGCAATTGATTTTCCAATTAATTTAGGAGAAACTAAGGAAAAAAATTGCGCAACTATGGTGGCTAAAATGCCACCAAAAAAATGAAATTTATATTTCAGAAAATAATGATTAATTTGCTTAAGTTCTTTCATTTATGCTGTAAAATATAGTTTTTGTTGTGAAATATTTAAAATAAAAAGCAATTGCGTTGAATTATTTACGAAAAATAAAATTATCAAATATGTAATTTTATGTGAATATTTTGTTTTATTATTGCAAACTTTTGATATAAAACCGTACTTTTGCACCGGTTTTTTTAATGAAAGCCAAAACTATAAAATACATTCAACATGATTACTGAATCTTTAAAAGCTAGTGAACTTCATAAAGTGGACCCAGTTTTTGGTCAACTTTCTTTTGATAATCACGAACAAATTGTTTTTTGTAACGACAAAGATACTGGTTTAAAAGCAATTATTGGAATACACAATACTGTTTTAGGACCTGCCCTTGGCGGTACCAGAATGTGGAAATATACAAACGAATGGGAAGCGTTAAATGACGTTTTGCGTTTGTCTCGTGGAATGACCTACAAATCGGCTATTTCAGGATTGAATTTAGGTGGGGGGAAAGCAGTTATTATTGGGGACTCTAAAGTAGACAAAACACCTGAAATGATCGCAAAATTTGGTCAGTTTGTAAACTCATTGAGCGGAAGATATATTACCGCAGAAGATGTAGGAACTACGACTCCAGATATGGATTTAATTCGTCAGCACACGGCTCACGTAACCGGAATTTCAGAAGCTATTGGTGGTTCTGGTAATCCATCGCCAGTAACAGCATACGGAGTATATATGGGGATGAAAGCTGCTGCGAAATATAAATTTGGAACGGATAATCTTGATGGAAAACGCGTTTTGGTACAAGGTATCGGACACGTTGGAGAAACATTAGTTGATTATTTAACTGCCGAAGGAGCAAAAGTGATTATTTCTGATATTAATGAAGCTCGTTTGCAAGAAATTGGAAATAAATACGGGGCTAAAATATTTTCAGGAGATGATTTATACACTGCTGATGTTGATATTTATGCACCTTGTGCTCTTGGAGCAACTATTAATGATGATACAATTGGAAAATTAAAAGCACAAGTAATTGCAGGTGCAGCTAATAACCAATTGGCAAATGAAATCAAACACGGTCAAATGTTAAAAGATAAAGGTATTTTATATGCCCCTGATTTCTTAATCAATGCCGGTGGAATTATTAATGTTTACGGAGAAATTGCTCATTATGGTAAAGAAGAAGCGATGCGTAGAACTGAAAATATCTATAATACGACTTTAGAAATTTTTGATTTCGCAGATGCAAACAAAATTACCACTCATGAAGCGGCCTTCAAAATCGCTCAAAATCGAATTGATTTAAGAAAAAAAGAACAAGCAAAATAATTTTGTGCTAGAATTATATGAAGCCTTCTCATTTATAAAATGGGAAGGCTTTTTCATTTCATAAACTTTGGTATATTTGTCAACAACCAATTTGTACTTTATGAAATATATTGCCTTTTTATTATTTATAGCCAGCTCTTTATCAGCTCAATACAATTCTGAAGCACCTTGGATGAAATCTTTGGGAACCAAAAACGGATCTGCTTCCATCGAAGAAATGAAACAAGCTTATGATGAGTATTGGTTAACCCACGATAAAAATGCAAAAGGAAGTGGTTCTAAATTATTTATGAGATGGTTAAATCACTACGAAAATCAGTTAAATGACGATGGTTCAATCTTAACTAGCGAGCAATTACTGAATATTTTCAAGGAAGAAAGGAAAAAGCGAGCTACCAACAGAACGGCACTGGCAGTATCAAGTAATTGGCAGCCTGTTTTTGGAACCTTGCCTTATAATTCTCCCGGACAGGGAAGGATTCAAGCTATAGCAATAGATCCCACTAATCCTAATATTATTTATGCGGGTACACCTGCCGGAAGTGTATGGAAGTCAATAAACGGGGGGACTTCTTTTGTGTCTCTGTTTGATGAATTTCCCCAAATTGGAGTTTCTGGGATTGCAATCGATCCTAATAATACCAATATTATTTATATCGCAACTGGAGATAGAAATCATTCAGATACTAATTTTGCGGGTGTTTATAAATCAACAAACGGTGGAGCTTCTTGGACAATTACAGGAACAATTTCAGGTCCGTCAAGAGCTTCAGATATTTATGTAAACCCTTCAAATTCAAATATGGTTTGGGTTGCTACAAGTTCTGGAGTATATAAATCAATTAATGCAGGAACAAGTTGGACAAGAACATTGACGGGAAATATAAAAGATATTAAAGTAAAACCAGGTGATCCAACAACTGTATATGCTGTTTCTACCACTTCATTTTATAGATCAACCGATTCTGGAAGTACTTTTACAGCAGTTATAAGTGGTTTGCCTGCAGCTTCAGGACGTTTAGTGATTGATGTGACACCTGCAAATTCAAATTATGTATATGTGTTGAGTTCTACTACATCTAATGGATTTCAGGGGATATATCGTTCTGAAGATTCTGGAGTAACGTTTACCGCGAGAAATACAACTACAAATGTTAACGAATCTTCACAATCTTGGTATGATTATGCCTTAGGAGTTTCGGAAACAAATGCGGAAGAAATATATACCGGTTGTTTAAATGTTTGGAAATCTACAGATGGAGGAACTTCACTTACAAGAGTTAATGTTTGGAGTTCTGTAACCCCTTCCTATACCCATGGCGATATTCATATTTTACGTTTTTTTGGAAATAAATTATATTGTGGAAGTGATGGTGGAATTTATGTAACTACTAATGGAGGGACCAATTTTACCGATTTGACTAAAACCATTCAAAATCAAATCATATACAAATTAGCCGTTGCCAAGCAAACCTCCTCCAAAATAATGACGGGACATCAAGACAATGGTTGTCATGCTTACATTAATAATAATCAATGGAGAAAAGTGCAAGGTGGTGACGGAATGGACGTTGCCATCGATCCAAATAATCAAAATACACTTTATGGGTTTATCCAGTATGGTGGTTCTTTGTATAAAAACACTACTGGTGGGACTAGTAATTCTTCTTATGTGTGTGGCGCACCTGCTGCCGAGACAGGTACCAATGATACAGGTGGGAATTGGGTAACACCAATGGCGATTAATAGCTTAGGCGAACTGTATTCTGGATACAAACAATTGTATAAATTGGTGAGTAATGCTTGGGTACTTGAGGTTGTCGCCATGATGATTTGATTG
>JAGORP010000122.1 GCA_018062725.1 Flavobacterium sp. | reverse complement strand
GGGCGTATAGAGTCGCTGCGTAGAATTGAATATTTCAGAATGATGTAACGGTTAGCATACGAAACTTTGACTTTCGTTGTAGTGGTTCGAATCCATTTTCTGAAACAAATATGGTAGTATTAGGCTAATTGGTTAAGCCGACGGACTGTGAATCCGTTGATGCGAGTTCGAGCCTCGTGTATTACCCTAAATGCGAGTGTGGCGTAATTGGTAGCCGTGACGGTCTTAGAAACCGTTGTCGAAAGGCGTGTAGGTTCGAATCCTATCACTCGTACAAAATGCGCTTATAGGCTAACGGATAAACTGCTCGGCTTCGAACCGAGATTTCCAAGTTCGAATCTTGGTAGGCGCACTCTTATTAAAAAATATGATTAAATCTTGCTATCTGTCCGTGTTCCTTGTCGTGTAGAAACGCTTCGATTGCTTGTGGCGCATGCTGATATCCATGCTTATGATGATATGCATCCGCAGGACTTGGACTTCTCAAATTCTCAACAGTGATTCCGATATAATCTTTCGCAATTTTATGGTGCAAGTGGTGAATGTAAACGTACCGGTGTTTTGTTCCCGCCCAATCAATAGAATATTCCTGAGCCATTAATAGAGGTAAATCTGCTGGTTTAGCTCCATCACCATGACTTGTTCCAATTAAGTTATTAAAGTACCTAAAACCTTTTCTATGTAATAAGGAGCAGTCAAATGTTATATTAGGACAGTTTCTAAAATACGTCTGGACAACATTAGCTAAGAAAAATCCGTGAACGTAATCGTGATTAGATGGATTGAAAACGAAATGAACATCAGCGACTGTGAGTAATGATTCTAAAACTTCAACATAAAGTTGCTTGGCGATCATAAAGTTTTCGTGCCACATTAAGGATGTGTCTTGCGGAGTTCCTTTTGTCGTAGTTCTTGACGGACTATCAATATGAAGAATATCGTTTCCGCCGACAAATAAAATTTTATCGATGCTAAATCCTTGTGTTTTATTTATCAATCCAGCTACGCCTTCTCTAACTCTTTGAACGGCAAGTTGACTTTCGTAGGTTTCTCCTGTTTCAAATGCTGAGCATAGTTTTCCAATGTGAACATCACATGGAGAAATTACGAGTAGATGCGAACGAGTATTTTCCTCACGAATCAACTTCGGAAATTTCGGAGAATAATTTTGTAAATCTTTAATCAGCGCTTCTCGCAAATCGTTTACTTCGGCAGTTTCTCTTGGTATGTAATTTGGATTTGGAACGAAAGCACTCACGCCTTCACTTTTAATCCACATGTGTTTTACGTCTGAATTATTTACGTCAATTTCATTTGTCGCGTCATATAAACCTTCATGCTGGTCAAGCATAGCTTTTTTGTATCGAGAAATATACTTTCCTAAGCCGTCTCGGTCTTCAAGATTTTTGCCTTTTAGAATTGCTTTAGCTATTTCGTAAGCGCCTTGTGGGTTTTCTAATTTAAGGTATTGGATAATTTCTGATTCATAAATCTTAAATCTTGATACCATAAATCTATTTGATTATTTTGAAGGAATGATTTGTATTTAATACGTGAACTATATAGACTCCCTTCGTTGTAGTTTCATTACTTACTTTTCGGCCCGACATATCAAACAACTCAAATTCGTAGTTTTTTAACTTCTCGAATTCGATGTTTTTTAGCTGAGTATCGTACACGATTTCAAATCGATTGTTGGATTCCCCGATTTCAGAAGTAAATGTATATGGCAGTTCGTGAATGATTCCATTGTCTTTGATGTACGCGTTATCGATTCCTATAATATCATTGATTGATATTGCAAACGATTCGGCCACCGCAGATTTATATCCGATCTTCACAACGTCGGATGCATTGAATTCGCCTCTCGCTTGAATATTGAAATTATCTTCTTCAATTGAGTATAATTGGATTGGCACCTTCATTGGTTTTAATTTCGAGTCATAGCCGTAATCAAATTGCAAACTTGTCCCGTCTTGGTAATTCAATAATATCTGCGAGAATAGTTCATGGCTATCATTGGTAATTGATAAGCGTAATTTCTTTGGGTCGCCTATTCTATAAAAGCCATTGTTTGGATAACCCGCAGCCATATAAGTCGGCTTAAATATTAAATTTGTATTAGTTTCAGCATCAACCATAAACCCTTGACAACTTGCAATAAATGGAGTAGGTACGCTTCCGCCAAATGTTGCCGCAATTCCTCCTGACAAGTTATAGAATGCATAATCCGAAGCAAGAAAATTAAGTTGTTCGAGTCCTGGATATGAAGCGCTCAAGCTTCCTTGATGCGTCCAATAGGCAATAGTTCCTGTAATGTTCGGAATATTGTCAATTATAAACGTGTCTGCTAATATTGGCGCTGGATAAGGATTGCCGACAAGATTTGCGTCGTCATTATTTTCAAGTGGATTTGCACTTAATTGAAGTGGAATATTTATAATTCCAGCGTTTGGCGCTCCTGTAAAAGTTACCGTTTGTGTAGTTGGAAAAGTCCATATCGGATTAACCATCGTTGCTATTCCTTGTGCCGGCATAGGTATCATCGATTGCGGAGCCAAAGTCCAAGCATTTCCATTATCATCTTGATTATCGGGATTATTTGAAATCCAATTGCCGTTATATGATTCTTCTATATCAAACCAATTCGACGGATTCATAAAAAAGGTTCGAATATTCCACCAAGTTCCAAGCGGTTGATTAATAGTTGTTGTTACCGGCGAACTCCAATATTCATAGTCGTATAATTTTAGAATTGGTGTTGTTCTTTCTACGGTTATGACTCCCGTGTTATTTGGCGAATTGCTAAATTGGCAAAGTTTACCGCCTGATTTTACAATTAGATTTCCATTTACCTTAACATCGTTTTGGACCGTAACAAATCTATTATTGTTAATCTGTAAATCTGAATTTACGATCAAATCGCAACAGTCGAAATTTACATACGGCGCCGTTCCGGTAATAATATACGGAGCGTCAATCCTTGCTATTGTAGTCACATTTGGCGCGCCATTTGTCCATAAAGTCCCGTTCCAAGTTGTAGATGTTAGGCATTGTGAATTTGCTGCAATAGAAATTAATAAAAAGAATAGTGCTTTTTTCATTACGATTAAATTAGGGTTTCTAATCTTTTATTTTTATTCAGTTAAATCAAACTGCTCTAAACCCGCATTTTCAGCCACGAAATCAGTTGGCTTTGCTCCTTTTTCTTTATTGTAAGCTATTTCTCCTTGCATCGTAGCTTCTTGTAATGAACGTTCGTCTTTTGCGGATTCCATTTTGTGAATTTTCTCGGATTGACCAGAATTAATAAGAAGCTGAAGGTTATTTTTTAAACTATACTCTACCTCTAAAGATTTTCTGTTTTCCTCGCCACGTATTTTTTCTTTTTCAAGTTCTCCTTGAGTAATAGCTTGCTGAACTTGAGATTTAATTTGTCCCTCCAACTGCGCCGTTTGCTGTTTAGCTTGTTCTGCAGATTGAGCCGATTCAATATTAGCCTTAGTTTGCGCTTGAATTTCACGCATTTTAATCGCTTCTTGTTCTTTTTGTTTTTTCTTTTTAAGAATTGCCAAGTATTGAACAGCGGTTTTGAAATTCCTGATTCCTAAGATTGTGTATTTGTCACTTGTGTCAATAAATCCTTTATCAATTTCACGGGACAAATCGGCTTCTAATTGCGCTCTTTCATCATCATCAAGATCGAGTTCAAGGAAAATTGCGAAGTCGGATAAATGCAAATCTTTTACGCTTTCAATATCCAAAGTTGCAGTGGCGCCAATTTTCTGTATTAAATCTTCTTTAAGTTCTGAATATTTTAATACATCAGAAACCCTACAAAAAGATGCTTGAGCCATTCTTAAAGTAATATCATTGGTTCCGTGCAAAATATCCCGAGTCGCTACGTTTGAATTTGCTGCAGCCAATTTTTGAATACCCACTAATGAATCTTTTTCAGGAGAACTTGCGTCAGAAGCGTTATTTAAGCCTATGACTTCACGAAGTAGATTAAAATTGAATTCTCTCTCTAATCGAAGTTGGTTTATTTTGTCAATATTACCAGGCATCCTTAATTCAGAAACGGGAAGTTTTGCAGCGTTGTAATTTCCATCGGATGAATAACTACGTCCCATTGTCGAACCCGTTTGGAAAAGCATATCGAATAATTCTTGTGGCTTAACTTCTCCAGTTCCTAAATCAATAGAAATGAACGCGTCAATATCAAAGAAATAACCATCAGGTATCATTCTCTGAATCATTTGACAGTTTTTCAATCTGACAATTTGAAGTTCATCATCAATCGGCATCATTCTCGCTACTAACGAATCAATATAAGTTCCTTCGCGATTTGGCGCCGAACCTATGTATTGTGAAATGATTTGTTGTTTATTTGATTTTGGACGTATCATATTCTCGGCCACTTCCCATTTTAAAATAATGTCGGTTCCTAAAACATAAACACCTTGAAATTCAATTTCCTCTACTTTTTTATCGAGTCTTTTGAAATCATTTTTAGTAATGTTTGTTTCGTCGAAAGATTCATCGGCTTCGGAAAGTATTTTTTCACCCGTCCCTTTTTCTTTAATTTTCTTTGGTCGGACCCGCGTGGTTTTGTATGTGAAATAAAGAAGATTTGTCGTTCCTTTAATTCTTTGATCTTGAGCAATAGAGTGGTAGTTGTACCAATTATCGCAAGAATATTCAAGTTGCGCTTTTAATTCAGGCTTGTCGTTTATCCAAGGATATTCAACCAATACATCTGAAATAAGAACAGTTTTGAATTCTCCGTGATAGAAACAGTCTGAAAATCTCGGGCACTCAGAATAAGATTGTACTTTATTTGCCGGATCAACATATTTCTGTACAATTC
>JAGORP010000001.1 GCA_018062725.1 Flavobacterium sp. | reverse complement strand
AGGGTTTTGCCATAATCCTTTAACCGCTGGAAAGGGCGGTTTGATACGAGGATTTCCTCTTTTTCCTTCCAACGATTCAATAAGTGCAGTTTCTTCTCCACAAATGTAAGCTCCTGCACCAACATGTACGTACAATTCTAAATCGTAACCTGAACCCAATATATTTTTTCCTAACCACCCGGCAGCTTTTGCTTCGGCGATAGCTCTTTCTAAAATTTTATATACCCACATATATTTTCCACGAATGTAGATATACGAGAGGTTGGCACCCAAAGCGTAAGACGATGTAATCATCCCTTCGATTAATAAGTGCGGAATGTATTCCATTAAATAACGGTCTTTGAACGTACCTGGTTCTGACTCGTCGGCATTACAAACCAAATGACGTGGGTTACCCGATTTTTTATCGATAAAGCTCCATTTCATTCCCACAGGGAAACCTGCACCACCACGACCACGAATTCCAGATGTTTTTACTTCTTCCGTAACTTCATCAGGAGTCATTTGTTTCAATGCTTTTTCCACAGAAGCGTATCCACCGTTTTGACGATAGACTTCGTAGGTTTTAATTCCCGGAATATTGATTTTGTCTAATAATATCTTCTTTCCCATAGCACTATTTATCCAATAATGTTACTTTTCCTGCTTTACAGTCCTCTATAAGCTGGTCTACTTTTTCTTTGGTTAGATTTTCATGATAAAAATCCCCTAATTGTAACATCGGTGCATAACCACAAGCGCCTAAACATTCTACACCGCGTACTTCAAAAAGTCCATCGGCAGAAGTTTCACCAATTTTAACGCCCAATTTTTCACACGTGTAATCCATTAAATTCTCTACACCGCGGGTTACACAACAAGACGTTTGGCAAAACTCAAACATGTACTTCCCAATAGGTCTTCTGTTGAACATCGTATAAAACGACACTACTTCATAAACTTCAACTGGTAAAATACCTAGAATTTCAGCTACTTTATCTTGCAATTCATAGCTTAACCAATGGTCGTGTGCATCTTGTACTTCGTGTAATACCGGAATTAAGGCCGATTTACGTTTGTCCTCCGGATAATGACTGGTTAACTCATTGATACGAGCCATCAATTCGGGAGTAATATTTATTTCTTGCTTAAAATTATGTTTTTCCATACTCATTATGCGTCTAATTCGCCAGCGATAACATTTAAACTAGATAAAGTAGCAATGGCATCAGAAAGATTCTGACCTTTTACCATATCGTTAAATGCTTGATAATATATAAAACACGGTCTTCTAAAGTGTAAGCGGTACGGCGTTCGGCTACCATCTGTAATCAAATAGAAACCTAACTCTCCATTTCCGCCTTCTACGGGATGATATACTTCTGTTAACGGCACTGGAATTTCACCCATCACAATTTTAAAGTGATAAATTAGAGATTCCATTGTGGTATATACATCTTCTTTTGGAGGCAGGTAATATTCAGGAACATCAGCATGGAAATTACCTTCCGGCATTTTAGCTAACGCTTGTTTGATGATTTTCAAACTTTCCCAAATTTCGGCATTACGAACACAAAAACGATCGTAAGTATCACCCGATTTTCCTACAGGAATATCGAATTCGAAATCTTCATACGACGAATACGGTTGCGCCACACGGATATCATAATCGATTCCCGCAGCTCGAAGATTTGGACCTGTAAAACCGTAACTCATGGCTTTTTCGGCAGAAATTGCTCCTACGTTGATGGTTCTGTCCATAAAAATTCGGTTACGCACCAATAGGTTTTCAAATTCTTGCCATACTCCAGGAAATTCTTCCAAGAAAGCCTCAATTTTTGCCCAAACAGCTGGTGACCAATCTCTTTCGAAACCACCAATACGTCCCATGTTGGTTGTTAAACGAGCTCCACAAATTTCTTCGTAGATTTCGTATATTTTTTCACGGAATTGGAACACATACAAGAAACCGGTTAAAGCTCCCGTATCTACTCCTAATACCGAATTACAAATAATATGATCGGCAATACGAGCCAATTCCATCACGATAACACGCATGTATTGTACACGTTTTGGCACTTCAATCCCTAACGCTTTTTCGATAGTCATCCACCAACCCATATTGTTAATCGGCGCCGAACAATAGTTCAAACGATCGGTCAATACGGTAATTTGGTAAAACGGACGGTTTTCGGCAATTTTTTCAAAAGCCCTGTGAATGTATCCAACAGTACTCTCGCCATCTAGAATTCGTTCTCCATCCATTAAAAGAATGTTTTGAAAGATTCCGTGCGTCGCTGGGTGCGTAGGTCCTAAGTTTAATATAGAAAGTTCGCTTCCGTCTTCATTTCTTCTTTGATTGATGACGCTAGCGTAACGTTGTTCTGGTGGTAATAATAACTCTGACATGTATTGTGTATTTCAGGTTTATTAACAATTTTGTTGTGTTCTTCCGAAGAAACGGTCGTCTTTGTCGGTACGTCCTCCATCTTCCAAAGGAAATTCTCTTCGCATTGGGAATACGGTCATTTCATCCATATTCAAAATACGTTTTAATTGCGGATGACCTTTGAAAATGATTCCGAAGAAATCATACGTTTCACGCTCCATCCAGTTGGCTCCTAAAAACAAAGAAACAACCGAATCGATTTCAGGGTTAGATGCCGGAAGGAAACATTTTATTCTGATACGAACATTATCTACCCAATTGTGCATGTGGTACACTACAGCGAATTGGCGCTCTTCAGCATATTCAGGATAATGCACACCACAAATGTCGGTTAGAAAATTAAAACGAAGCGTCTCGTCTTCTTTAAGGTATTTCATCACTTCTAAAATAGCTTCAGGTGCTACTTCAAAAGTTAAGACATCGTGTAATTGCACAAAATCGGCAACTTTTAGTCCGAATTGGTCAATTACTTTTTGTTGAATTACAGCGCTCTCTAATGCCATACTTATTTGATGTTATAAGAACCTAATAAATCTTGATACTCGTCTGAACTACGGCGGCGAACCGATTCGTTTTTCACAATTTCTTGCAAACGCATCACACCGTCTAAAATTTGCTCAGGTCTTGGCGGGCAACCGGGCACGTAAACATCTACTGGAATCACTTTATCAATTCCTTGCAAGACAGAATACGTATCAAAAACACCACCTGAAGAAGCACAAGCACCAACAGCGATTACCCATTTAGGTTCAGCCATTTGTTCGTATACTTGACGTAAAATAGGCGCCATTTTTTTAGCGATTGTACCCATTACTAAAAGCATATCGGCCTGACGAGGAGAAAAACTCATACGTTCAGAACCGAAACGTGCCACATCATAATGCGATGCCATGGTTGCCATAAACTCAATTCCACAACAAGACGTTGCGAATGGTAATGGCCAAAGTGAATTGGCGCGAGCCAATCCTACCACGTCACTTAATTTTGTAGCAAAGAAACCTTCTCCAGCATAACCTGCAGGTGCATCAGCCATTGTATATTTTGAAGAATCACTCATTTGAATTATTTTGAATTTTGCGCTTCGACAAGCTCAGCGTGACAACTTTAGATTTTTATTTTTGAAATCTTTATTCCCACTCTAATCCCTTTTTCTTAATCACATAATAGAAACCAATTACTAAAAGCGACATGAAAAGCCCCATTTTAAGCAATCCTTCTATTCCCATTTCGCGAAAGTTTACCGCCCAAGGATACATAAAAATCACCTCGACATCAAACAACACAAAAAGAATGGCTACTAAGAAATATTTTACCGAAAAAGGAATACGTGCATTTCCAACCGATTCGATACCACATTCAAAGTTCTTGTCTTTATTTGCCGAATGACGTTTAGGCCCTAACAATCCTGAAATAAAGATGGTAGCCCCAACAAAACCTACGGCCAAACCAACTTGCATTAGGATAGGTATGAAATCTAACTGATTTGTTTGCATAAATTTGAATAGTTTTATCCGAACTACAAAGATAATTGGCTGGAATTAAATTTCAATTATAATAAAGAAAAATCGACCAACTAAATGTTATTTTTATTCATTCTAAACAATAATCCTGCATCTTACCCAAAAGATGAAAAGCAAAAACAAAAAGAGGCTTTCTCAAATATAAGAAAGCCTCTTTTTGTAGGGAGGTAAAACAAATATTTAACTTTAGAAATATGCGCTCATTACAATTAAGAACTATTTGCCTTTACTTTTATTTACCCCTTGTTGTTTTGCTAATTTAGCATTCAGTAATCGCACATACTTTATCGTTCTTGCAACTTCCTTATCAAAATAATCTTGAACATTATCTTTAAATTCCCTTCTAGGCTTATCTCTTTTGTATGCTTCTAAAAGGTTATGGTCTTTTAATTTATCTTTTAGCACACCATCATTGAATTTTTTAATGGGACCCGAAATTGTTTCTGAATAGCGCTCTGGGTCTTGCGAAGGAAAATTAACACTGTAATAGCAAAACTCACCACCTACAATAATTTTATAACTTTCATTTTTGTACCTTCTATATAGAGTATTCTCTCCATACATATAAAAATCTGTAGGAAAATCAGCTGTTTTTAATTTCTCTTCCTGCCCCTCCTCAGTAATATATTTTATATATTCACTTGAAAAATCACTGTCTGACCATTGCGTAACATCATAACTTTTGACAAATTTATCATCCGAAAAATCATGGAATGAATTGTAAAATTTTAACGCTACAGTTTTATGCTTTCTATTTGGATCAAACTTTGTATATAAATGTTCCGTTGACCCTTCACTATTCGGAATTAGTATTCTTAGCTCACTCTCTGTAAGCTTAACAACGGTATACGAATACGATTTTTTTATTTTGTTTTTATCTTTAGGATCAAAAACATTAAACGTTATTTTTTTTAAATCTTCGGATATTATCCAAGTTCCTGATTTTCTTCCTTCAAAAAGATTAGCAGTAAAACCATTATCATCCGTAAATTCATAAAAATAATTATTAAGCTTTGGATGCTCCATAACCTGTTGAGATTTTGTCCCATCTTTTCTATAGGTTATGTTCCTATTAATCCATTTCCCAAGTAAAAGATCTTTGTTTGAAGTGTTTTCCGGCTCTGTATTTTGAGCAAAAAAAGTCATCTGGGCAGCAATTAGCAAAACCAAAGTAATGTATTTCATTCTAACTATTTTTATTCTTTTAATAAATCTGAATACTCACAATGGGTATAAACTAAGTACACATTATAAAATATTTTTTCAAGCCACTAAAGTATAGAATATAAATTACTCTTTTTACGATCCTATCAACAAAATCGTTTGTATTAAGCAAATACAAAACTTTAAAAACAAAAAAACCGCCAAGATTTCTCAAGGCGGTTTTTTTTTAATCTTGTATAGAATTTCCGTTTTCGTCAAAAAACTTATATTCTAAATACGTGTAAGCGTCACGCGGTATGATTTTAACCCATTTTTTATGTTCAAAAAACCATTTTGAACGTATTGATGGAAAACCTTTGGTAAGGTAGGCAGCGATAAACGGATGTACATTTAAACGTACTTTTTTATGCTGTTTGATAATTCTTTCGATATCGGAAGCGATTTTAGGAATAATTTGAATTGGCGCGTCAATTTCGCCATTTTCATTATTCGGATCTTCTTCACGGGTTTTAATATTTACCTCTGGACGGACTCGTTGTCGCGTAATTTGAACTAATCCAAATTTACTTGGAGGCAATATTTTGTGTTTTGCTTTATCGTCACTCATTTCTTCTTTTAAGAAGTCGTATAACACTTTTCGGTTATCCGGATTTTGCATATCAATAAAATCGACAACAATAATTCCTCCCATATCTCGTAAACGTAATTGTCGCGCAACCTCAGCTGCTGCAATTAGATTTACTTCCAAAGCAGTATCTTCTTGCGAAGCTGCTTTATTGGAGCGGTTACCGCTGTTTACATCGATAACATGCATGGCTTCTGTGTGTTCTATGATAAGGTAAGCCCCTTTACTCATAGAAACCGTTCGGCCAAAGGAAGTTTTGATTTGTCTTTCTATATTGTACTTTTCAAAAAGCGGTACTTCTTTAGAATGATAGAATTTGACGATTGATTCTTTTCCTGGAGCTATTTCCTGCAAATACTCCTTTGTTTCGTCCAGCAACTCTTTATCATCTAAAATAACAGCACTAAATGTGTCGTTAAAAACATCTCTTAAAATAGAGGAAGCTCGATTGAGTTCTCCTAAAATCTTGGATGGATGATGTGCTGTCGGAAGTCGTTTACTCATTGATATCCATTTGTCCATCAAATTTTGTAAATCTTTGTCAATTTCGGCTACTTTTTTGCCTTCGGCTACTGTGCGAACAATAACCCCAAATCCTTTTGGTTTGATTGATTGTACCAATCTTTTAAGTCGATCTTTTTCTTCTTTGGATTCAATTTTTTGAGAAATCGAGACTCTTTCAGAAAAAGGAACCAAGACGATATATCGACCAGCCAAAGAAAGTTCTGAACTTATTCTTGGGCCCTTGGTTGATATTGGTTCTTTAACGACTTGCACCAGTATAGATTGATTGGCACTTAGCACATCGGCTATGGTTCCGTCTTTATCTATTTCTGGTTCAAAAGAAAATGTTTTTAGGGAAAAATCTTTTAATTTACCTGCGCTTACTTGTTTGATGAATTTCAACTGAGAAGCTAAATTCGGACCCAAATCATGGTAATGTAAAAAGGCATCTTTTTCATGTCCGACGTTTACAAAAGCCGCATTAAGTCCTGCCACCGGTTTTCTGATTTTGGCGATAAAAATATCCCCAACCTGAAAGTTGCTGGTTTCTTCTTCTTTGTGTAATTCAACTAGTTTTCCATCTTTTAATAAGGCAAAATCTACAGCGTCTTGACTTGATCTAATAATAAGTTCTTTATTCACACTATACATTTTTATCTGTAATGTTTGATGTTAGATGATGGATGATGGATGTCAGATAAAATCTTCCAGCCTCCAGCCTCCAGCCTCCAGCTTTATTTTACAGATGGATTAAACATTTTGTTACAGGTTTACACCCGATGGGATTTTTAGTCTTTAGATTGCAGATTTGAAGATTGCAGTAGAAACTGCTTTCTGAAAACTGAATACTGTTTACTAATTCCCGATTTCAATGAACGTTTAAAAAGAAAAAAGTAGTTTAGAACTACTTTTTCTTTTTGTGACGGTTAGCTCTCGCTCTTTTCTTACGTTTGTGAGTAGCTACCTTATGTCTTTTTCTTTTTTTACCACTTGGCATAACTTTGTAGTTTTATTGATTAGTAAATATTATTTTGTTTCGTTATTTGTTTTCACTCCTTCTACAAACACTTTAGCAGGTTTGAAAGCTGGAATATTGTGAGCAGGAATTTTAATAGTAGTATTTTTAGAAATGTTTCTTCCTGTTTTCTCCGCTCTTGTTTTAACGATAAAACTTCCGAAACCTCTTAAGTAAACATTATCCCCTGTTTCTAGTGAATTTTTTACTTCGTCCATAAAAGACTCTACTGTAGCTTGAACATCTCCCTTTTCTAAGCCTAATTTGTCAGCAATTTTAGCTACGATATCTGCTTTTGTCATTTTAATTATATAATTAAGTTTATGTAATTTTTTGAGGTTGCAAATATATAAATTAAAAAAAGAATAATTCAAGTATAAATGATTAAAATTTAACCACATAAAGAATTATTTTTGCCGAACAATATTTCCGCATGAATTTTAGCAATCTATTAACAACGTGGTACTTACAAAACAAACGAGATTTACCTTGGCGCAAAACGACCAATCCGTACCTTATTTGGCTGTCGGAAATAATGCTTCAGCAAACCAGAGTAGCACAAGGATTGCCTTATTTTTTATCCTTTACTAAGGCTTTTCCAACGGTTTTTGATTTGGCCAATGCCGATGAAGAAGAAGTTCTAAAACTTTGGCAAGGATTGGGTTATTATTCCAGAGCACGAAACTTACATCATACAGCAAAATACATTGCCAACGCGTTAAAAGGAAAATTTCCAGAGAATTATAACACCTTATTACAATTAAAAGGAGTGGGCGAATATACTGCCGCCGCTATTGCTTCTTTTTCATATAACGAAATTGTACCGGTGGTGGATGGAAATGTGTACCGAGTATTATCAAGGTATTTTGGAATTGAAACCGATATTTCTTCTCCCAGAGCAAAAAAAGAGTTTACAACCTTAGCTTTCGAATTAATAGACAAGAAGCAACCGGCCCTATTCAACCAAGCCATTATGGAGTTTGGCGCTTTGCAATGTGTACCCAAAAATCCGAACTGTGAAATCTGTCCACTAAACGATTCATGTTGGGCATTGGCTAACAAAAAAGTAGACGCTTTACCTGTAAAAATTAAAAAAACAAAAGTTACGAATCGCTATTTTAATTACTTATTAATATTAGACAACCAACAGAAAACAATTGTTCAGAAAAGAACACAAAAAGGGATTTGGCACAATTTATATGAATTCCCCGTGATTGAAACAGAGCAACACGAGTCGACATCGTTCATTTCCGAAGTAATACAAACCCAATTTTCAGAAATAGAAAACATCATTCATTTAGACTCGGAAACCGTACTTCATAAGTTGTCACATCAGCATTTACACATCAATTTCTGGAAAATACACACCAAATCAATCCATAAAAACGGATTACTTTATAATGAAATATTACAGTTACCCGTACCTATCGTCATACACAATTTTATAGAACGCAATAGTTTCTAAAAAATGTCTATCTTTGAATAAACCAAAATTACAAGCCATGAACGGAACTTTGAATAAAGTGATCTTAATAGGTCACTTGGGCGATGAAGTAAAAATGCATTATTTTGATGGAGGAAACTGCATCGGAAGATTTCCATTAGCCACCAACGATATATACATCAATAAAACTACGGGAGAAAAAATCACTTCGACCGAATGGCATAATGTTGTCGTTCGAAACAAAGCTGCCGAAATATGCGAAAAGTACTTATCGAAAGGTGATAAAATTTATGTTGAAGGCCGTATAAAATCGCGTCAATGGCAAGCCGAAGATGGCACTACTAAATATACTACTGAAATTCAGGTGACAGAATTTACGTTTTTAACTACTAAAAAAGATGCTGAAAACGTAAAACAACCTGAACCACCAAAAAACACAAATTTTGACAATACTGTCGAAAATGATTTACCTTTTTAAAAAACAATGATTAAGAATTCTATTATTTTTTTACTTTTCGCAACCATTTTAATAAGCATTGTGAGTTGTAAAGACGAGGTGTTGCCAAAACCTAAAGGATATTTGAGCCTCAATTATCCTGAACCAAAATACATTACGTTTGACAAGACCTGTGGATATTCCTTCGAATATAATTCTATTGGAAAAATTGAAGATAAAGGCGATTGTAATTTTCACATTGTATATCCAAAACTGAAAGCTACGGTATATTTAAACTACCGTCCGGTAAATAAAAACATTGATATTTTATTACGTGATGCCCAAAAATTAACCTATGAACATGTGATAAAAGCAGACGGAATCACCGAACAACCATTTGTAAACGAAAAACACAAAACCTATGGAATGTTTTATGAAGTAGGTGGAAATGCCGCTTCACAATCGCAATTTTATGTAACCGACAGCACCAAACATTTCTTAATGGGATCGATTTATTTTTATGCTAAACCCAATTTCGATTCGGTTTTACCTGCTGCACATTACATCAAAAATGATTTACGTATGTTAATGGAATCCTTGAAATGGAAATAAGATTTATTCGTTTTTGCAATACACCGGGTTATTAAAAAAACCAAGAATTTTGGTGTTATCAATCGAAAATGAATTTTTATCAAACAATTGAAGTCGGTGCAATAATTGAATATTATTAGGGAAGTAAAATTTTATTTTACCATAAATTTCCGATCTTAGGTTAGCACTTTTCTGATTCTTCTTATTATCAAACACATGTGTATCTAATACTATCTTATCATTTTCAATAATATGAAACTCATAGGTAACAACGCCTTCTTCTTCTTGAGGTAAAGTGTGTAAAACTAATTTTTTTGTGTCGGTTTCTGCAATTACAAAATACCCCTCAATTTGATTTTCACCGTTAAGCTGAAAGGTTTGAAATTTATTGGCCCCAAATTCAACGGAAATAAAATCTTTAAATCCTATTTTGATTTGTGCGTTATTTAGCCCCTTATAAGAAATTGTTTTACTTTCAAAATCAACTTTAAAAGAATTGGATTGAATAACCGCTTTACTTCCATCTTTCAACATTATTTCGTCATCAATCGTTTTTGAGAAAAGGCTTGAATATATACTTAAAAAAGCCAATAAAGTAATCATTTTAGTTTTCATTAGTAGTTTTGATTTGTTTGTGCGAAGCTATTCCTACAACATTACTAGACCGTAACCCGTACTTTACGAAAACATAATTTTTACCCTCAAATTTTAATTTTTTGTAAGCAACCTCATTTAGACCGAGACATAATAAAGAACAAAAAAAGGCTTACCTTATTAAAGTAAGCCTTTTTTTTTAGAAAAAGAATCAATTAAATATTCTTCGCGTCCTTTACTTTATACGTTTTCCCGTCGGCAACTTCTTCAACTGTTTTTGAAAGCGTTTCAATCGTTTGCACTTGGGCATCATATTCAATAGTTGCTTCTTTTTTATCAAAATCAACGGTTGCTTTTTGAACTCCGTCAAGACCTCCTAATTTATTTTCAATCACTTTGGCACAACCCATAGCGCAAGTCATTCCTTCAATTGTCATCGTTGCTTTTTTGGCTTCGGCTACTGGTTTGTTTTGTTTAACTTCGGTTGAAGCAGCGTTTCCAGCGTTCACTTCTCCTTCTTTTTTACAACTTACCAAGGCTAAAATGGCAACTGCAAGTATCATTATTTTTTTCATCACTAATTTCTTTTAAAATGTGAAACAAAATTAGACAAATCAACCTTTAGTTTGAAAAAAATAACAGAATTTTGACAAATCAAATCCAATACATGCTAACTAAAAACAACAAATGGCTTTTACTTCTCTTGCTTTCGCTAATTTGGGGGAGTTCTTTTATCTTGATTAAACGCGGATTGGTAGGACTTGATCCTTTTCAATTGGGAGCCTTGCGAATTATTTTTGCTTGCCTTTTTATGTTGGTCGTTGGGTTTAGAAGTTTATCAACCATCCCACTTACCAAATGGAAATATGTTGCCATCACTTCTATTTTCGGAAATGGATTACCAGTGTTTCTATTTGCATATGCCCAAACCGGGATGAAAAGCTCGGTAACTGGTATTTTAAACTCGTTGACTCCTTTATATACCTTACTAATAGGTGTATTAGCCTTCGGACTCAGTTTTGCGAGAAGTCAAGTCATGGGCGTTGTGTTGGGATTAACCGGTTGCTTTTTATTGGTATTATTTGGGAAAACGGCTAACAGTGAAACGAACTATTTCTGTGCCTTTTTGGTTGTAATTGCTACTGTTTGTTATGCTTTGAATGTGAATTTGATTAAGAAATACCTTTCCGATGTGAGTCCAATTGCCATTACTACTGGAAACTTCTTAACTTTGTTAGTTCCTGCCATAATCATTTTATTTGCAAATGGATATGGAAAAGTAATGACACAACCCGAAGTCATTCATTCGACATTATTCATTATCATCCTTGGAATGATTGGTACTGGAATTGCTAATATTTTGTATTATCAGCTCATCCAAATTACCTCGCCTTTATTTGCCTCGTCTGTGACGTATTTCATCCCAATTATCGCGATGGGTTGGGGCTTTTTAGATGGTGAAAGCTTGAATTTTATGCAACTCGTTGGTGCGGGAATTATTTTGAGTGGTGTGTATTTGGCGAGTAAGAAATAAAAAAAGACACTTAAAAGTGCCTTTTTTTATTATTCAATCGCTTTAACCACTGCTTTTTCGGCTTCTTTCCGAGTGCCATCAAAACCATCAATCCCAGAAACGGTAGTATATTTTAACACATACTTTTTGCCTGGATTCAATTTATTGAAAACACTCTGACACATCAAGGTGGCTTCATGAAACCCACAAAGAATTAATTTCAATTTCCCTGGGTATGTATTAACATCGCCAATGGCATAAATTCCTTCGATATTCGTTTGATAATCTAGAGCATTGTTCACTTTTATGGCATTTTTTTCGATTTCCAACCCCCAATTAGCGATTGGTCCCAATTTAGGTGTTAATCCGAAAAGCGGAATAAAATAGTCGCAAGCTACGGTAGTACGAGCCGTTCCGACTTGTATGTCGACAGAATGAATTCTTTCCGAACCACTAAATCCGATAACTTCACCTGGAGTAATTAATTTAATTTTCCCTTGTGCTTTTAGTTCTTGCACTTTTTCTACTGAATCTAGAGCACCTCTAAATTCATTTCTACGGTGTACTAATGTTACTTCAGAAGCTACATTGGATAAAAACACACTCCAATCTAAGGCAGAGTCACCTCCTCCGGAAATAACAATCTTCTTATTACGAAACTTTTCTGGATCTTTTACAAAATATTCGATACCACGATCGTCTTGTTCGTAAAACTCAATATCTTTCAAGACTGGTTTTCTAGGCTCGAAAATTCCTAATCCGCCAGCAATTGCAACTGCTTTTGCTTTGTGTTCTGTTCCTTTGTTAGTGGTAACAATAAAACTTCCGTCGTCTAATTTCTGAATTTTTTCAGCCACTTCATTTAAAGTGAAACCAGGTTGAAATTGCTTGATTTGTTCCATCAAGTTATCTACTAAATCGCCTGCATTTACAGATGGATAACCTGGAATATCAAAAATAGGTTTCTTTGGATACAATTCTGTTAATTGTCCACCAGGTTGCGGCAAACCATCAATTAAATGGCATTTAAGTTTTAATAATCCTGCTTCAAAAACAGCAAAAAGGCCTGTCGGTCCAGCCCCGATGATAAGTATATCAGTTTCAATCATTTTTTAAAAGTTACATGGTTTCAAGTTGTAAAGTTTTAAAAACCTCAACTTAAATACTATGATTTTTATCAGTAGAAATTAAGCTACATTAATAACGCTCTCAATTTGTGGTGCATATTTCTTGATAGTCGTTTCCACCCCTGCTTTAAGTGTACTTATACTTAAGTTACAACTCGTACAGGCACCTTCCAAACGAACTTTCACGTGTTTTTCATCTTCGATGGAAACCAAAGAAATATCACCCCCATCTGAATTTAAAAAAGGACGGATTTCGTCAAGAGCTTTTAATATGTTTTGTTCTAATTCTTGATTTGTCATTTTCTTTAGATTTTAGACTTCTTAGATTTTTAGACTTTTAGACTTTCATTTCTATGAAGTCTAAGGGAGTCTAAATTTCTAACGTTCTATTTTTTATTTACTGCCGAACATCCCGCCATTGTGGTTATTTTAATAGCTTCGGTTGGTGCTAAGTTTTCATTACGATTTACCACTTCTTGAACCACATTTCTGGTTATGTTTTCGAAAATCCCTTCTAATGGAGAAGCCGTTTGCAAAGCTGCCGGACGACCATAATCGCCAGCTTCACGTATGCTCTGAACCAATGGTACTTCTCCTAAAAATGGCACTTGCAAATCTGCTGCCAGGTTTTTAGCACCTTCTTTTCCGAAAATGTAGTATTTATTATTTGGTAATTCTTCTGGAGTGAAATACGCCATATTTTCTATAATTCCTAACACCGGAACTTTAATACTGTCGGACAAAAACATCGACACTCCTTTTTTGGCATCGGCTAATGCCACGGCTTGCGGCGTACTCACCACTACTGCTCCTGTTATCGGCAATGATTGCATGATCGAAAGATGGATATCGCCTGTTCCTGGAGGTAAATCGATTAACATAAAATCTAATTCTCCCCAAGCGGCATCAAAAATCATTTGATTTAAAGCTTTTGCAGCCATTGGTCCTCTCCAAATAACCGCTTGACTTGGCGCTGTGAAAAATCCGATAGAAAGTAATTTTACTTCAAAACTTTCAATAGGCTTCATTTTTGATTTGCCATCCACTTCAATAGAAATTGGTTTTTCGTTTTCTACGTCGAACATAATTGGCATTGAAGGTCCGTAGATATCGGCATCCAAAACACCCACTTTGAATCCCATTTTGGCCAAAGTTACAGCTAAATTAGCCGTTACCGTAGACTTTCCTACGCCTCCTTTACCCGAAGCAACTGCTATAATATTTTTGATTCCAGGAATAGATTTTCCTTTAATTTCATTTGAATTTTCTTTGGCTTCTACCTTTATATTCACTTTGACTACAACCTCATCAGAAAATGTTTCGTGAATTAATTTGCGAATATCGTCTTCTGCACGTTTTTTAATATGCATCGCAGGTGTTGACAAAGTTAAATCGACCACCACTTCGTTACCAAAAGTAATGACATTTTGTACCGCACCACTTTCGACCATGTTTTTCCCTTCGCCTGCAATAGTAATGGTTTCTAATGCTTTAAGGATTTCTTTTCTATCTAGTTTCATTCTGTTGAATCGTTTTGAATAATTTATGAATCAGCAAAAAGGTTAAACTTATTAAGACTGATTTTAGATTGCAAAGATAGTGAAGTAGTTACAAAGAGACAACGTTTATCAAAAGCAAAGTGTAATGACGGTATAGAAAAATTTGATGCTTCGAAATCCCACAAAAACGCCTCACACTTTTAGATACAGAAGGCGTAAAAAAACCTAATCTATTGAGAAACAATAAAAAGTATTAAATTTCTTACTTTTATTATTTGAATCTTTTAAAAAAAAATCTTAACTTGAAACACTTGTAATTCAACTCCAAGCAAGCGAAAAAGCTATGAAGCAGTTTAAAATTATTGACAAATTGAAGTCTCCAAATGGATTCACACTTCTATTGATCATATTTTTGGCTTGTGGCTTGCTAATTTTCATCAACTTTTTTACCATTAAAATTCTGTCGACCAACAGAGCTTATCTTAATGGAGAATCCCATTATTCGAAAGGACAAAAAGACGCTACTCGTCAGCTCATTACTTATCTTTATACTCAAAATAAAAAACAATGGCTTGCCTTTAAAGAAGAATTAAAAACTCCAAAAGGAGACGGTATTGCCCGAGTTAACTTGACAAATAACGGAGATATTGCCCTGATTAAAAAAGGCTTACGCGCTGGCGGAAATAATGAAAAAGATTTAGACGGCATGATTTGGCAATTTAAGAACTTTCACCACATTCCTTTTTTTGCAAAAGCTATTAAAGAATGGGAAATAGGTGATCATTTGATTGTACAACTGGAAACTCTTGGAAATGAAGTTCATGAACAAGTCATAACAAAAGGATTGGATTCCGAAGCAAAAAAATCATTTCTCTCTCGCATAAGCACGCTAAGCGATAAATTATCTGTTGCCGAAAGAAATTATTCCAATTCACTTAGTGACGGAACCCGAAAAATTGAAAGTTATCTAATTTATACCAATGTTTTTTTTATTCTGATAATAATTGGCAGCGTTACTTTTTACTATTCGATGATGCTTCGAAAAATAGAAGTATCGAAACTGGAAATCGAACTTCAAAATAGGAATTTAGTGTTAGCCAATCAGGAATTGGACAAATTTGTTTACAGTGCTTCTCATGATTTACGCTCCCCGATTACTTCGCTAAAAGGATTGATTGAAATCGCCGAAATAGAAGACGATCTAACTCAAATAAAAGAATACTTAGCTTTAATGCACCAAAGCTTAACCCTACAAGACAAATTTATCAGTGATATTATTGATTATTCTCGAAACAAAAGAAAAGATGTCATTCTGGAACCAGTAAGTTTGAGCAAACTCATTGACGAATCGTTGGAACAACATCAATATATGAATGAATCACGCAATATTGTCATTCAAAAAAACATTTCAGCCGACTTTATTCAGTCCGACAGTTTGCGATTAAAAATCATTTTAAACAATCTTGTTTCCAACGCTATGAAATATGCCGACAGCAATAAACAAGAGCCTTATATCGCTATTTCAACTTCTAAGAATGAGAATAATTGTACTATAGAAATCAAAGATAATGGCATTGGCATAAAAGAAGAATATCTCGATCGAATTTTTGAAATGTTTTTCGTAACCAATAGCAATACCGGATCTGGATTGGGTCTTTACATCGTAAAAGAAGCCGTTCAAAATTTAAACGGAACAATTGCCGCACAATCCAAAATAAATCAAGGAACAATCTTTACCGTAACTATACCTAATTCATATGCCAACTAATTACACCTTTTTATTAGTCGACGATAATGTAATAGACCAGCTAGTTACTAGTAAATTACTAAAAAAAATCCTGGACATTCCTGAAATCAATATAGTGAACAATGGTAAAGAAGGCATACAATGGCTTACAAATTTTCACAACCTTATCGATAAACAATTAATCATCCTTTTAGATATCCGAATGCCTGAAATGGATGGATTTGAATTTCTATTAGAATATGAAAAACTACCCGAAGAGACCAAAAAAAGGACTCAAATTTACATGCTTTCTTCTACATTGGACCACAATGACATTCAAAAAGCCAAAAACAACAAACATGTAAAAAAATTATTGAGTAAACCGTTTCCAATTCAAAAATTCAAAAAAATAATCACTTGATACTTTGTAAAAAATAAGGTTTAGTATCGAAATAACTTCAAAAGCTTTACCGTAAGTCATAAACCCGCAAGAAAAAAACCATAAAAAAGGGCTTAATTCCGAATGGGAATAAGCCCTTTTTAAAATTATTTTGTCTTTTATGGATTCTTTTTAGTTTCATCAATTATAGCACCAGTTCCGGCACCTACACCAGCCCCTGCTACGCCACCAATAATAGCCCCTTCTCCTTTTTTCTTACTGATAATTGCTCCTGTCACAGCACCAACACCCGCTCCAATCACAGCCCCTTTAGCCGTGTTACTCCATTTTTTTCGTTTCGGTTGTTCGGTTGCAGTTTGATGAATTACAGTGACTTCTTTTTTCTGATTTAAGGCTTCTTTTTTATCGATTTCAGTTTGCATAGAATCGATTACTCTTTGTTTTTCTAACGCTACTTTCATCGAATCGACAGTTGCCTGTTTTGCCGCTTGAATTTCTTTTTCTTTGGAATTCTGGCATGAAAAAAACATCAAGCTTATTATGGTCATACTACAAATCGCTTTCATAACTTACTTTTTTAAAGTTTGACTTATAAGAATAACGAAAGTTTGCTAAAAATAGTGTGTTTCTGCTAAAAAAATAAAAAACGAAACCTTAAGAAACAACCTCAGGTTGCCAGAAATGCTTTTCAAAATCGATGATTTGATTGTTTACCACTTGTATTCCTTCGCTTTCCAACAATTGTTGCATTAGATTTGTCCCCTCAAAATGATGCTTACCCGATAATAATCCGTTTCTATTGACCACACGATGCGCAGGAACATCCTCACGATTGTGGCTGGCATTCATGGCCCAACCAACCATTCTGGCCGAACGAGCTGTTCCCAAAGCTTTGGCAATAGCGCCATAGGAAGTGACTTTGCCTTCGGGAATTTGCCGTGCAATTTCATACACTCTTTCGAAGAAATTGTCTTCTTTCATAGACATCTTTAGATAAAATTATAAATCGTAAAAATGGCAATTAGAGCCGTGATTGTAGCAATGATAAAATTGATATTATTGATAAAAAAAGAAACTTTGTGCTTAATTTTTTTGAACAAATAAGCATATCCTATAAAGACTAAAAAAGTTCCAACGGTTGCTCCTATTACAAAAAGCAAACCAACAGAATAATTGAAGAAGTCAGGAATAAAGGCGGACAAATACAAACTTACAAAAGCATAATACGGAATTGGAAACACATTTAATGCCGAAATAAATACTCCGTGATAAAAAGGCTTGAGCTTGCTTTTAGCGGGTTTCCTTTTAATTTCTTCTTTTGATTGCAAATATCCTTGAATGCCTTTTCCTAAGAAAAAGATAGTCAGTAAAATAAAAACAACACTTCCCAACAATTTTAAATTGTGAATAATGGCAGGATGATCTTGTAAAAAAGTAGCAAAAAAATAAGCCAAAGCACTTTGAATTAGCACCACTAAAGTTGCGCCGTAAATAAATCTTTTTGATTTTTTAAGGGTTTTTTTAGCACTATAATTGGCTACGGTCATGTTTACAATTCCGGGAGGCAAAACACCTACGAATGAAAACAAAACTGCTAATACAAAAGATAATAAGTACGACACTATTTTATTTTAAATCGAATATACGTAATTGCTTTGTTTATCTCCAAATATTGTTTCTCATAAAAGGTTTGAATATCGAGCACTTCAGCTGGTGAACCTTCATTTTTATAAACGTTGTGATTGGCATATAATACTTCGTGTCCTTCTCCATGAAGCAATCCTAAAGTATAGCCGTGCATAAATTCTGAATCGGTTTTGAGATTCATGACTCCATCGGGTTTTAAAATTCTTTTGTATAATTTCAAGAATTCCGAATTGGTCATTCTATGTTTGGTCCGTTTGTATTTGATTTGTGGATCCGGAAAAGTTATCCAGATTTCGCTCACTTCATGGGCTGCAAAAATATCTTCAATTAATTCGATTTGCGTACGCACAAAAGCAGTATTTTTCATGCCGTTTTCTACAGCTGTTTTCGCTCCACGCCAAAAACGAGCACCTTTTACATCAATTCCAACATAATTAGCATTTGGATTTCTTTCGGCTAAACCAATGGTATATTCGCCTTTTCCACAACCTAATTCAACAATAATTGGATTTTCATTTTTAAAAAAATCGCTATTCCATTTTCCTTTCAACGGAAAATTCCCCGACACCACTTCTTCTCTTGTTGGTTGAAAAACATTCGTAAACGTTTCGTTTTCCTTAAACCTCTTTAATTTATTCTTACTTCCCACTACGTTCAAAATTTTGACAAAAGTACTCAATTAAATTCTTATTAAAAATCATAAATATTTTATAACGCTAGCCTAACATTCCTAAAACATTGGTACACTTACTTTGAAAGAAAAAGATTTGAAAAAAAGAAAAATTGAAGTTGCCGTCATTTCCGATGTTCATCTTGGAACCTATGGTTGTCATGCCAAAGAAGTATTAGGGTATTTGTCTTCGATAAAGCCTAAAATTCTAATTCTAAATGGAGACATCATAGATATTTGGCAATTTAGGAAATCCTATTTCCCTTCGAGTCATTTAAAGGTACTCAAAAAAATCATCTCGATGAGTTCTAAAGGAACTAAAGTGTATTATTTGACAGGTAACCACGACGAATTACTTCGGAAATTTACTGACATTCATTTGGGCAATTTTAGTTTAATCAATAAGCTAACTTTAGATTTGGATGGCAAAAAAGCATGGATTTTTCACGGTGATGTTTTCGATTCTTCCATTACTCATGCCAAATGGTTAGCCAAGTTAGGAGGTTGGGGTTATGATTTTCTAATTGTATTCAATCGAATGGTCAATTGGGTATTGGTAAAATGCAACAAAGAACCGTATTCGCTTTCGAAGAAAATTAAATCGAGTGTAAAATCGGCGGTGAAGTTTATTTCTAATTTTGAAAAAGTATGTATCGAATTGGCCATCGAAAAAAAATACGATTATGTTATTTGTGGTCATATTCATGAGCCAAAAATTGAGCACATTGAAAACGACTACGGAAAAACTACGTATTTAAATTCAGGAGATTGGATTGAAAATCTGACTGCTTTAGAATACAACAAGAAGAAATGGCGACTGTATGAACATAAAAAAGAAAGCCCTACTTTTGAAACAGAAGAAGAAAACTTCGAGTACGAAACACAATTATTACATCAATTTATTAGTATTATTGACAACTAATTATGCAAGATTCTGAACGCACAAAGAAAAATATTTTAGTCGCACCACTGAATTGGGGATTGGGTCATGCTACACGTTGTATTCCCATTATAAAAGCCCTTATAGACAGTCATTACAATCCCATTTTAGCTTCTGATGGTGTGGCTTTAGCCTTATTACAAAAAGAATTTCCGGAGTTACAAACCCTCGAATTTCCTTCGTATCACATTGAATATCCAAAAAATGGCAAGTATTTCAAATTGAAAATGCTACTTAACAGTCCAAGAATGATTAGTGCCATTCTAAGAGAACGAAAGTTAGTACGTAAAGTAGTGGCATTACATAACATTGACGGCATTATTTCCGATAACCGATTGGGAGTTCGAAGTCGTAAAGTTCCTTCTGTATTTATCACACATCAATTGAAAGTTTTAACAGGAAATACCACTTGGTTAAGCACAAAAATGCACCAATATATCATCAATCAATTTGATGAATGCTGGGTTCCTGATGTTAACACCATTCCGAATTTATCTGGCAAATTAGGACACTTAGAAAAAGACCCTAAAAATGTTAAATATATTGGCCCATTAAGCCGATTACAAAAGCGAAAAGCAACTTCCAAATACAATCTTATGGTGATCCTTTCGGGGCCAGAACCGCAGCGTACTTTATTGGAAGAAAAATTGACACTAGAATTAGACAATTATCAAGGCAGTATTCTTTTTATAAAAGGAAAAATTGAGCCAAAGCAAATGGTAACTGAGAAAAATCAGTTTACTTTTTATAATTATATGAATTCTGGGCAATTGGAAAGAGCTTTTAACGAAAGTGAACTTATTCTCTGTCGTTCGGGTTATACAACCATTATGGATTTGGCGTATTTGGGCAAAAAGGCGTTTCTTATTCCTACGCCAGGACAATACGAACAAGAATATTTAGCCAAAAAGTTTAAGGAAGAAGGGATTGCCCCAAGTTGCAAACAAGAAAAATTCAAGCTTTCTAAATTAAACAAAGTAGCGCTATATCGCGGTTTTTCCAACAGTTCGTCGGCCTTAAAATGGAAAGATTTGTTTGCGGTATTTCAATAAAAAAAGCTGGCTTTACAGCCAGCTATTCCATATAAATAAGTAGTCGTTTTATTTTTTATTGTAGGCTACCATTCCTTTTTCCCATTTGCTAACAGTAGCTACTCGGCTATCCGAATAATCCACTTCGCTTAGGGTTGTGGCATCCCAAAAAAACCATTTTCCTGATTTTTGTCCGTTTTTATATTCTCCTAAAGAAAGTTTTTTACCATTTTCGGCATAGGAAATCCATTTCCCATGTACTTTACCATCTTTATAAAAACCTTCTTGCTTAATTTTCCCATTATCATGGTAATATGTTGCTTTTACAAGATTTCCTTGCACTTCAAAAGTAGGTTCCACTCCTTGTGCTACAACAACTCCTGTCATTAAAAAAGCACATGCTATTAAAAAGTTTTTCATGGTAATGTGATTTAAGGATGAATATTACAATTCAAATGTAATCAATAATTTACAATAAAAAAACTTTTGCTTAACAATTTGGTAACATTGGATGAAAACTTAACATTGGAAATCAGGCTTTTTCGAGTGTAAAAGAAAACTCAGACCCTTTACCAAAGGTACTTTCAACGTAAATTTTCTCGTCATGGGCTTCGATAATGTGTTTCACAATAGAGAGTCCTAAGCCAGAACCTCCTTCCGAACGCGCACCACTTTTATCAACACGAAAGAATCGTTCAAACAAACGCGGTATGTTATGTTTTTCGATTCCTTCACCGTTATCAATCACACGAACGATAACTTTATGGTTGGTTAAATCTTCAATACTAATTTCGGTAGAGCCACCTACCTTACCATATTTGATAGAATTCATGACCAAATTCATCATGACTTGTTGGATTTTTTCATAATCAGCAATCACCATTATCGGACGGTAATATTTTTCGTCAAAATGCAAAGAAATTTCTTTTTTATTGGCTTTCATTTCCAGCAAATCCATAATACCCTGAGAAAGTTCGACAATATCAAATTCTTTGACTTCGAGACTTTCGTCTCCCATTTCGAGTTTTCCAATCATGTCTAGATCTTCAATGATATAGGCCAAGCGTTCGACTCCTTTTTCGGCACGTTCTAAATATTTTTTTCGAAGAGTTTTGTCTTTATGGGCGCCATCCAATAGTGTTGAAATATACCCTTGAACAGTAAACAAAGGTGTTTTGAGTTCATGAGAAACATTCCCTAAAAATTCACGACGGTATTCTTCCCGATCTTTTAGCATTTCAATTTCTAATTTTTTATCGGTGGCGAATTTTTTAACCTGTTTAGTCAACGTAGCCATGTCGGTCGTGATGGCTTGATTTTTAAAATCGACCGTATCTAAAAAAGAAATTTCATCATAGATTTTTTTAACGCGACGGTAAATAAAACGTTCTACGCGATACTGCAGCATAAAAAAGGAAAAAAGCAATACGGAAACAGCAAAAATAAGCAGAAAAGGAAAAGACAATGTATAAAACAAAGAGGTTAGTATTGCTACTAACCCTGTTGAAAATATGGTTACATATGCTGAAGATTTAACAGCAAACTTATACGTCTTTTTTAAATTAACACTCATTTAAATTTCAAATTTATAGCCAACACCTTTAATGGTTTTAAAAAAATCATCTCCAATTTTTTCACGTAATTTCCGGATATGAACATCAATAGTCCTGCCACCTACTACCACTTCGTTGCCCCAAACTTTGTCTAGGATTTCTTCGCGTTTAAATACTTTTCCGGGCTTGGAAGCTAGTAAATAAAACAATTCGAATTCTTTTCTAGGCAATACGATTTCTTGTCCTTCTTTGACAATTTTATATTCTTCGCGATTAATTTCAATTCCTCCAACATTTAAACTATCCGAAGCCGCTTCCTCTTCTTTAAAGCGACGCAATAACGCTTTCACTTTACTGACCAATACTTTCGGTTTTATAGGTTTTGTGATATAATCATCGGCGCCTGCATCAAAACCAGCTACTTGCGAGTAATCTTCATTTCTGGCGGTTAGAAAAGTGATAATTGTATTGGAAAGTTCGGGCGTTCTTCTGATAATTTCACAAGCTTCCATACCATCCATCTCTGGCATCATTACATCCATAATAATAAGATGCGGCACATGTTTTTTGGCTTTTTCGACTGCTTTTTTACCGTTTTCAGCCGTAAAAATTTGATATCCCTCTTGTGTTAGATTGTAGCCTACAATTTCTAAAATATCGACTTCATCATCTACTAAAAGTATCTTGATATCTTTCTTTTTCATATTTGTAAAATTTATTTATAGCGGTCAAATATGGTTTCGCCTATATATTTGGTTTCGAATTACTTAAACTTATTGGTAGTGGCGAATTCATAAAAAATAGTTGTTGTTTGGCGTAAAAGTAACCAATATTTGAAAGAAAAATAACCGCATTACAAAAATTTAACCTGTTAACTTTTTGGTAACATCTGCAAAACTTAAATGTAACCTTGAACTAACATCAAATTTACATGAAGCACATTCCTTTGCACCAAATTAAACACACAACGAATGAAACTTAATTTATCTATTGTATTCCTTTTATTGTCACTTTGTACTTTCGGGCAAAAAGCAACTATTTCGGGAGTCATTACAGACAAAGATTTAAACAACGAACCTTTGGCTTTTGCAAACATTGTTGTCAAAGGTACTACAAATGGCGCAACTACCGATATTGAAGGAAAATATGCCATTGAAACTACAGCCGGAACCCATACTTTAGTGTTTAGCTTTTTAGGGTACGAATCGAAAGAACTAACTCTTACCATTGCTGAAGGCGAAACCAAAACAATTAATCAAACGCTTGGCTCTGGAAGTGTATCATTACAAGATGTAGTGGTAAAAGCAACTGCCAGTAAAGAAAAAGAAACCGCTTTATTATTAGAACAAAAGAAAGCTGTCGAAATCAAACAAAGTATTGGTGCACAAGAAATGTCACGCAAAGGCGTAAGCGATGTAGAAGAAGGTTTAACCAAGATTACAGGGATTTCTAAAGTGGAATCTCGTGGTTTGTTTGTACGTGGATTGGAAGATCGATATAATAATTTATTAATAAATGATTTGGCCGTTCCTTCAAATAATCCGTTCAAGAAAATCCTTCCATTAGATATTTTCCCAACCGATATTGTAAGTATTATCGAAACTTATAAAACTTTTAACACCAATATTTATGGAGATTTTGCAGGTGGCACCTTTAACATTGTCACGGCAAATTCAGGAAAAAGTCAAACGAAAGTTAATTTTGGAGCCGGTTATACTACAGGTAATAATTTGAGTAGTTTTTTACGTTCTAAAGACGCTTCTTCTACTAGTGATTTCTTCGGATTTTCAGGAAATGAAAGAGATATTCCTAAAGTAATTGGAAAGTCTATCCCATCGAATCATATTTTCACAAAAGAGGAAGCTATAAACGGATTTGGTTCTGGATTTGATGTAGAAGAAGATAAATCGCCTTTGAATACAAATTTCGGAGTTACTCACACTCAAAAATTTAATATAGGCGAAAAACAAAACAGTTTTCAATATTTACTATCGGCTAATTTTGACAACAAATACCAAGTGAGAAAAGGGGTTGATCGTTTTTTTGACCCAAGTAACCTTGGAAATTATGACAATAACTTAGTTACGACCAAGTACAAATACACTACGAATTCTTCACTTTTAGGAGCCTTGAATTTCAAATCGAAACGTTTAAATGTAACGTCAAATACGTTCTTTTTAAATTCGACCGAAAACACGATTCAAGATCAGTTGGGTTTTACCAATGGAAATTCGACACAGAAAAATACATTTATTCGATTAAACGAATTACAACAAACCAAGTACTTAAATACACAACTTTTTGCTAAATACAAACTGACTAGCAACGAAAGACATAATGTAAAAGCAGGTGTTTCCTATACCAAAACCAATATGGAATTACCCGATAGAAAATCGTTTAAAGGAATTAAAATCGATGATCAGCATACGGCTATTAGTTATGGTGGAAACAGTATTTCTAGACAATATTATGATTATGACGGAAAATATCACATTTCTGGTTTAGGAGAATACAGCTGGAATTTCGGCAAAAAAGAAATTGAAGAATCAAACAAATTAACTATTGGATACAACGGTTATATCAACAAAATGAATTCTAAATTTAGATTTGTAATCTCACAACCTATTAGTGGTGCAGCTGCTTCTGATGGTGTTTTTAACACTAATACTCCCGATTCACAATTAGCATCAGAAATACAAAGTGGTAATGTTACTTATAAAGATGGCTCCACTTCAAGTTACAAATCGAAACTTTTTGAATTTGTAAACGCTGGATATCTTGACCTAGCCTTAAAATTTGGCGATAAAGTAGACGTAAACGCTGGAGTAAGAGCCGAGCAAACCACCAAAGAAATTAAATACCGACCAACTGGAAGTTTTGATGACCCCTACACGGTTGTTACGACTGAAAAACTTGACTTTTTACCTTCTGTTAATGGAAAGTATAAATTAACTGAAAATTCAAATATCCGTTTAGCAGCCTCTAAAACCATTACAAGACCGGTGACTATGGAAGCACTTCCATCGGAATTCGTAAATCCTGACGGAACGTTAGAACTAGGAAACATAAAAGTTAAAAACAGTGATAATTATAATGTGGATTTAAAATATGAATTATTTCCAACCAACAAAGAGTTATTATCGGTAACGGCTTTTTCTAAAATAATCCAAAATCCAATTGAACGATTATTTACACCATCTGCTGGAAGTGGTGGTCAAATTATTACTTATGACAACTCTAAAAAGGCAACGCTTTATGGAGCTGAATTAGAAGCCATTTTCCAATTGGATAAAATTTCAAACGTACTTAAAAATTTCTCTATAGGAACCAATGTCTCTTATTTGGATTCTAAAGTAGAAATCTACAAAACGAAAGACAATAAAACAACACAAGAAACCATTGCAGCTGATGCCAATCCAACAAGAAAGCTACAAGGTGCATCGTCTTGGATTATCAATTCTGATTTAAAATACGAATCAGAATTTAGTAAAAACTGGAAAAATACGATGACATTCGTCTACAACCGATACAGCAAAAGAATCTATGCCGTAGGAACTAACAAATTAGACCACTACTACGAAATGCCATTTGATAAATTAGACTTTGTTTGGGGCAATAAATTAGGAGAAAAATGGGACGTGAAATTCTCTGTAGATAATATCCTAAACCCTAAATACAAAATTGAAATGGGAGATCAAAGTCGTGTAAAAATTAACGAAAGTGATTTAACCATAAAAGACTATAAAAAAGGAGTTGGTTTTTCATTCAACTTAGCCTATACTTTCTAAAGATTCAAAAGCATAACAATCAAAAAGCACTCTTGTCGGAGTGCTTTTTTTATTAACATTAAATTTACTTTTTTTGAGGATTATGATAACGTTTATATAATTTTTAGATAACACCTTTTCCAATACAAAAAAATAGTTTTGTGTATCAAAAATAAAAACAACAACACTATGAAAAAATTTGCTTTAGGTTTAGCAATTTTAGCATCAATATTCACTGGATGCTCAAGCGATGACGAAGAAACATCAATCCCAACAATTAAAGTACCCGCTTCTGGAGAAATTTCGGGTGATTTTACTGCAAATAAAACATTTGCATACGGAAACTACACTTTAAAAGGAATGGTTAAAATTCAAAACGGAGTAACTGTTACTTTTGAAGCAGGATCAACTATTACTTGTGACAATTCGACTGGAGAGAATGGATTAATCGTTTTAAATGGTGGTAAATTAATTGCTGTTGGAACTGCCGATGCTCCAATTGTATTTACTGAAAAATCTAAAACTGCTGGTTCTTGGGCTGGTATCATCATGTATGGTGATGCCCCAATTGTGAATTCTGCAGTAAACCCAGCACCTCAAACATCTACTTCAGAAGATGGTTTATCACTTGTTTATGGTGGATCTAACCCAGGACATAATGGTGGTACTTTAAAATATGTTCGTGTAGAATATGCTGGACAAGTAATTACTACTAATAATAAAGAACACAATGGTTTTTCATTCTATTCAGTAGGATCAGGAACCATTTTAGAAAACCTAGTTTCGTATATGGGTAATGATGATGGCTTCGAATTTTACGGAGGAACGGTTAGTGGTAAAAACCTAATTTCTTACGGAAACAAAGACGATGCTTTCGACTGGCAAGACGGATGGAGAGGTCAATTAAACACCAACTGGTACGCTTACCAAGTAGGTACTGCAAACTATGGAATTGAAGCAGAAGCAAAAGGAGTAAACAATGCTTTCTGGCCAGTAGTTACTAACATTACATTAAAAAGAGCAGCTGGGACCGTTACTGAGGCACAAAGTGAAATACAATTGGATGCTTTCCAGTTCAAAAAAGAAGGAAATGGTGATTTTAGCAACATTGTAATCGATGGCTATAAAAACCAAACATCACCTTCTTCTAGAAATGGCGGTGCAGTACAAGTGTTAGATTTAAACACGTACAATAACCAAATTGCAGGAGGTAAAATTAAAATGAACAATGTAAAAATCTCGAATACTGACAATACTTTCATCTCAGGAGCCATAACTTTTACGTTACAAGCTTCTAGTTTTAACCCAACAACAAACTGGACAACATCTGGAAGTAGTACTGGAGCATCATTAACTGGTGGAACATGGACAACAGTAAATGGAGTAAATTTATTAAGTAATTTGTAGTTAGTTATTACAAAATATTGTTAAAAAGCCAGAAAATCATATTTCTGGCTTTTTTTTGGTATAGTATTTGAAATTATTTTATAACTTTACACTATTATAGAAATCAATGAAGAAAAATTACTTTTATAGCACATTCCTTTTTATTTTATTTTCCTTGAGTACTCAGGCTCAGGAGAGTAAGGATGGCGCATTGAATTCTAAACAAGAACAACCCTTTGAAAATTTAAATGTATATCCTAATCCTGTGGCGAATGGGAAGATTTACATTAGCTCCAAATCATCAGCCCCAAAAGATGTTGAAATATACGATGTATTGGGAAAACGCGTAATGCAAACTACTTTGTCTACCAAAGAATTAAACATTACCGCATTAAACCCAGGTGTTTACATCATAAAAATAAAAGAAGGAGACCAACGCGCTACTAGAAAATTGATTGTAAAGTAGTTAACCGCTTTACACTCATTAATTTATTTACAATAATTTCACATTGTTTTTTTCTTACAAACGAAATTACTTGTTATATTTGTAGTCCAATTTTTAAACAAAATTCAAATGAAAAAAATTTACTTATTAGCTTTAACTTTGGTTAATGCAATGTCTTTTGGACAAACCAATGTAGGAATTACTGGCACAGTAGGCGGCGTATACATTAATGAGTTTCACTATGATAATCAAGGAACTGATATCGGTGAATTCGTAGAAGTAGCTGGTCCAGCAGGAACTGACTTATCTGAATATACAATTACTTTGTACAATGGCTCAACCAATACTTTATATTTCACATTACCACTTACAGGTACAATTGATGATGAAGGAACTGGTTCAGGAGCGGTGAGTTTTTTATTCGGCGGAGGAATTCAAAATGGCGCTCCTGATGCAATTGCTCTATCAAAAACAGGAACAGGAAGCACAAATATACAATATTTAAGTTATGAAGGAGTAATGACAGCTGTGGCAATAGATGGGCCAGCTGCAGGATTAAACTCAGTTAACATAGGAGTTGCAGAAGCACCAACTGCTACAATTGGAGATTTATTAGGGTTTTCTCTAGAATATAACAATACAACACAAACTTGGTATTTAAGCTCAGATGACACTCCTGGTGATTTAACCGAAGGAGCTCTATCAAGAAACAGTTTCGATGCTATCGCTGGTTTAAGAGTATATCCTAACCCTGCTAATACTGTATTAAACATTACTTCAAATAGTTTTGCTACTAAAAATGTAGAAATCTACAATGTAGTAGGCGCTAAAGTATTAACTACTCAAGTAACAAACTCCCCTGTAAATGTTGCTGGTTTAACAACTGGTATTTATATGGTAAAAGTTACTGAAGAAGGTAAAACAGCTACTCGTAAATTAGTTATTGAATAACCTATTCCCACCAAATATTTACAAAATTCCGTCTTCTAAAAAAGGACGGAATTTTTTATTTACCCTATATGCTCAACTCAAAATCACTAATATTAGTGAGTTTTTTCTAACCCTAAAAACTGCAAAACTGGCTTTTAACGGAAATAACCTTATCTCATCGAAAATATTATTTTAACTGACAATCCCACTATACATTTGTCCTGTTAATAAATGATAAACAAACACATCAAGATATGAAAACTATTTATTTATTTTTACTAGTAAGTTTTGCAACCTTTGCCAACAACCCTAAAAATGAAAATCCTAAACCCACAAAAAACAACATTTCGGGATTGAAAATTGTTTCTTACGATTCTCAAAAAAACGGAAAACACATCTATGTCATTTCTGATTTGTACACCAAAAAGAAAATTACTTTTTATAATAATGAAGGGGATAAAGTATTCTCCACCAAAACGATTGGATCAGCAATTTATCTTTCCCAATTCAAAAAAGGAACCTATACGGTAAAAATCGTGGAAGGAAAAAAACAAGAAATTAAAGAATTTACAGTAGAATAATTACACACAAACATAAATACTTTTTGAGGTCCTGCTTTTTTGCGGGACTTTTTATTTTGTGTACTTTTGAACTATGCTTTTAACTTCCGACATATTTCACATTGGCTCCAAAAAAGAATTCGAAAAAACCACCTTAAAGGTTTTCCGATTTCAATATGACAACAACTTGGTATACCAAGAATTTTGTCGGTTGCTTAAAAAAGACAAATCCAATGTCAAACGAATAGAAGACATTCCCTTTTTACCCATTCAGTTTTTTAAAAGTCACAAAGTAATCAGTTCAGCCGAACCTATTCAAGCTACATTCACCAGTAGTGGTACCACAGGAATGAGCACCAGCAAACATCATGTGACGGATTTAGCATTTTATGAAGAAAGCTATCGATTGGCTTTTAGACAATTTTATGGCAATATCGAGGATTATGTTGTTTTGGCTTTGCTTCCCTCGTATTTGGAAAGAGAAGGCTCTTCCTTGATTCATATGGTTGACGATTTAATTCAACTTTCCAATAATCCAGAAAGTGGTTTTTACCTCAACGATTATGATGCTTTAATTGAAAAACTTATTCGATTAGATACTGATGGACAAAATGTGATTTTAATTGGCGTGACCTATGCGTTATTGGATTTGATTGAAAAACACCAATTCAATTTGAAGAATACTATCATTATGGAAACTGGAGGCATGAAAGGTCGACGTAAAGAAATTATTCGAGAAGAATTACACAAACTACTCTGTGATGGGTTTGGTGTTTCTAAAATCCACTCCGAATACGGTATGACCGAATTACTTTCGCAAGCCTATTCTTTAGGCGACGGCGTATTTGAATGCCCCAATTGGATGCAAATTTTAATTAGAGACACAGAAGATGCCTTAACTTATATTACCGACGGCAAAACAGGTGGAATTAACATCATTGATTTGGCCAATATCAATTCTTGCTCTTTTATTGCCACTCAGGATTTAGGAAAAATTGTAGGCAATAATGCCTTCGAGGTTTTAGGTCGTTTCGATAATTCGGATATTCGTGGTTGCAATTTGATGGTGATGTAACATCAACAAAAAACCCTCACATTGCTGCAAGGGTTTGTAAATCTATATTTCAAAAATTATCCTCTCGTAAACACAAAACTTTGTCCACCCATATGGATGGCAAATTCATTTTTAGCTTCATTAAATTGAAGTTCCACTCCTGCTTCTTCCGATTTGAATTTGTCTTTGGCAACCGCTTCAAAGGAAAGTGGTGGACCTTGACCATCCTGAGGTGTCCCTACAAGCATTCCATCTTCATTTGTAAAGGTAAGTTTAATTGGAATCTGTTTGCTCGAAAACTCTCCTAGGTATGCATCCAAAACTGGTTCTTTTTCCAATTCACTTTTTCCAGCTTCCCACACATTATTGCTCGGATTCACATCAGGAAAAACACGATCAGGGTCTATTGTTATCGTTGCAATTTCTTCCGTTGTATTTACTTTGAATTTCCAGTCGGCATTGCGTTGCCAAACTTCAACTGGTAGTTTCAATCGACTCACCACTCCTGATTTTGTTTTTACTTCCAAAACAACAGGCATGGCCATTTTTTCTAAATTTTCAATGGAAACCAAAACGCCATTTTTTGGATTATCTTTTACATATTTAATTTTAGTAACACCTTGATCCAATCGCCAATTGTTGATGAACCAAGCTCTCCAAAACCAATTCAAATCTTCTCCGGAAACATTTTCCATCGTTCTGAAAAAATCATCTGGTGTAGGATGTTTAAACGCCCAACGTTCCGTATAGATTCTAAAAGCTCTATCAAATCGTTCTGCACCCAATACTTGCTCCCGTAGTATTACCAATCCCAATGACGGCTTTTCATAGGCTAATGTTCCTAAATTTTGTTCTTTCATTCCGTCAGGTGTTGTCATGATCGGTTCTAGATCTGGGCTGGTTAAAAAATTAGCTCCACGATGCATGTTTCTTGGTCTCGACTTGTATTCGCCTTTATTAAAATCAACGGAGCTTAATGAATTGATAAACGTATTCAATCCTTCATCCATCCAAGCGAATAAACGTTCGTTTGACCCTACTATCATTGGAAACCAAGTATGACCAAACTCATGATCGGTCACCCTCCATAAGTCTTCTCCAGTTGCTTTCCAATCACAAAAAACGATACTAGGATATTCCATTCCGCCTACGTTTCCTGCCACATTTATGGCTGTTGGATACGGATATTCCAACCATCTTCTAGAATAATTTTCGATTGAGGCTTTGGTATATTCGGTAGATCTTCCCCAAGCTTCTGGACCGGCACTTTCAACTGGGTAGGCAGAAATAGCCAACGATTTTTTTCCACTTGGTAAATCAATTTTGGAAGCATCAACCACAAATGCTGCTGAGGAAGACCAAGAAATGTCTCGTGCATTTTTGATTTTAAAATGCCAATTCAAAGTTGCTTTGCCTGAAGGTCTTGAATTTGGGTTTACTACTTCTTCCACCGAACGAATAGTCACCGCTTTTTCACTTTGAGCGGCCAGATTCCATCTTTTTTGTTGTTCAACAGTATAGACTTCCTTTGGATTAAGCAATTCCCCCGAGCACACTACAATATGATTAGACGGCGCAGTAATGGTAACATCAAAATCACCATATTCCAAGTAAAATTCTCCCGCGCCCAGATAAGGTAATGAATTCCAACCTTTTACATCATCATACACACACATTCTTGGATACCATTGTGCCATGGTAAATATTTTTCCGTTTTTGGTTTCTAAAACTCCCATTCTGTTGGAACCATAATCTGGAGAAATAAACGAAAAATCGATTTTAAGTGTTACTTTTCCTCCATTGGCTTGCAATTCTTGTGGCAAAAAAACCTGCATTCTAGTATCAATGATTTCAAATTTGGCTTCTCTTTCAACAGTCTTTCCATTTTGATTCGAAACAATTGCAATCGATTTTATTTTATGTCCGCCGTCAAAAACCTGTCCTTTATCACCATTTCTACTTCCTGAAACTGGAATTATCGATTTTCCACGGGAATCTTTTTGAAACAAATTCTGATCGACATTCATCCATAAAAAAGAAATTCTATCTGGGCTATTGTTGGTATAGGTTAAAATTTCTGTGCCGACAATCTCATTCTTTTTCTCATTTAAGGTTGCTGTCAATTGATAATCGGCTTTATTTTGCCAATATTTTGCTCCGGGCTGCCCACTTACCGAGCGGGTTTCGGTTGCATTCTTCGTATAAAAATTTGGTGCAAAAGCATCATGATAATTATACTTCGATGTTGTTTTCGCAGATTGCTCTTGAGCCTGCAGTGTTGAACCTCCTAGGGCAAAAGCCAATAGAGATACTCCAATAATAAATTGTTTGTTCATAATTTGATTGATGTTTATTTGATTGATGATTAGATTTTATTCATCTAGCTTTTTTGTCATATTGAATCCAATAAACAATGCAGCACCTGCCATTGTAAAGATTGTAGCCGGATAGACTCCATTTTCATTTAATGATGTGTAAGTGGTTAATAATAAAGCTACAAAAGCCCCTATACCAATCCCCATTAACAACAACGCTAGATTCAAAAGGATTACCTTATAAAAAGGCGATTTACTTTTTGCGCCTGGCATGAAAATACTGGCGTCTACTCCTTTTTCGATAAGGGCTAAACGCTCTCTATTTCGAGTTGATAAATAAAGATATACTACTCCAAAAACAGCAGTAAAAAAACTAATTGGAATTAAAATGTCTCCTAACATGATTGATTGATTTTAAATTAATATTGATTGATCTATTCCCAAACTATGACGACAAGAGTTTCAATTTGGTTACAAAAAAAGAAAAAAAATTTTTTTTCATCTAAAGATGTAACCGAAAACAATGTTTTATCGTCTTATGTTTATATGGCCAATTTAGAAAACCAACATTATATCACATTAGTTTTAAATGGAAACCCGAGTGCGTTTGCTACTTTGGTCGACCGTTATAAAGACATGGTGTATACTTTGGCACTAAAAATGGTCACCAATAAAGAAGAAGCAGAAGAAATTGCCCAAGACACATTTATTAAAATTTACAACTCGTTGTCTAAATTTAAAGGTGAATCTAAGTTTTCAACTTGGGTATATAAAATCACCTATAATACTTGTCTGGACTATTTAAAGAAAAACAAGAAAGAAAAAAAGGTTACCTACATTAAAGATTTTAGCGAACATCAAACCAAAGAAATAGAAAGTGCTTTTGATGCAATTGATGAAAAAGAAAGAAATCAAGTAATTCAAGAATGTTTAGAAAAATTACCAAGCGACGAAGCCTTCTTGCTAACATTATATTATTTTGATGGTCAATCTGTGGATGAAATTTCCAAAGTCATGAACAACAGTGTTGGCAACATTAAAGTAAAACTTTTTAGAACCCGAAAAAAATTGGCTTCCATTTTAAAAGAACGATTAGAACCTGAAATACTAGATTATTATGAAAGCGAGCGAAGATAAAAATATAGAAAAACTGATTGATCAATTGATGAAGGATACGACATTAGCATCTCCTTCCTTTGATTTTACATCAAAAGTCATGTCGCAAGTATTGGCTACAAAAACTAGCCATGTTACGACTTACAAACCCTTGATTTCCAAACAAGCATTCCTTCTAATTTTCGGGGGTTTAACCGTTTTAATTGCCTACGTGTTAGCAAGTGGAGATCTAAACTCAAGTAATAGGCTTGTACAGTTTAATTACAATTTATTATCCAATTATAACCCAGTAAAAACCCTACATTTTTCTACAATAACTACGTATACTATTGTACTGATGGCGATAATGTTGTGCATACAAATTCCATTGTTAAAAAATTACTACGACAGTAAATTTGAAGTCTAATAAATCTTATAAATAAAAAAAGCCGTTCCAATTGGAGCGGCTTTTTTTATTTATAAGATTCCTTCGTTGTTCCTCCTCGGAATGACAACTAATATCTGTAGTATTCTGGTTTGAATGGTCCTTGCACTTCCACACCAATATATGCTGCTTGCTCCGCATTTAAAGTTTCTAACTCCACACCTAATTTAGCCAAGTGTAACGCTGCTACTTTTTCATCTAAATGTTTTGGTAACATATACACTTCATTTTTATACGCTGCAGAATTTGTCCATAACTCAATTTGAGCCAATGTTTGGTTTGTAAACGAGTTCGACATTACGAATGACGGATGACCTGTAGCACAACCTAAGTTTACTAAACGCCCTTCAGCAAGGATAAGAATATCTTTGCCAGCAATCGTATATTTATCTACTTGAGGTTTGATTTCTACTTTTGAAGCACCATGGTTTTTGTTCAACCAAGCCATATCAATTTCGTTATCGAAGTGACCAATGTTACAAACGATCGTTTTGTCTTTCATGGCTTCAAAATGTCTTCCCACAACGATATCTTTATTACCAGTTGTAGTGATAACAATATCAGCGTTTCCAACAACAGTGTCTAATTTTTTAACTTCGAAACCGTCCATAGCTGCTTGTAAAGCACAAATTGGATCAATTTCAGTAACTGTTACAATAGAACCAGCGCCACGGAAAGAAGCCGCAGTACCTTTACCTACATCTCCGTATCCACAAACCACCACTCTTTTTCCTGCTAACATTACGTCAGTAGCACGACGAATAGCATCTACAGCCGATTCTTTACATCCGTATTTGTTATCAAATTTCGATTTTGTAACCGAATCATTAACGTTGATGGCAGGCATGAATAATGTACCGTTTTTCATTCTTTCGTATAAACGGTGAACACCTGTAGTTGTTTCTTCAGATAAACCTTTGATTCCAGGGATTAATTCTGGGTAACGGTCAAAAACCATATTAGTTAAATCGCCACCGTCATCTAAAATCATGTTCAATGGTTTTCTGTCTTCACCAAAGAATAACGTTTGCTCGATACACCAGTCAAACGACTCTTCATCTAAACCTTTCCAAGCATATACTTGAATTCCCGCAGCAGCAATAGCAGCAGCAGCTTGGTCCTGAGTCGAGAAAATATTACATGATGACCAAGTTACCTCAGCTCCTAAAGCAATTAACGTTTCGATTAAAACCGCAGTTTGAATGGTCATGTGTAAACATCCCGCGATACGCGCTCCTTTTAAAGGTTGAGAAGCACCATATTCTGCACGAAGCGCCATTAAACCAGGCATTTCAGCTTCAGCCAATTCAATTTCTTTTCTTCCCCAAGCGGCAAGATTGATATCTTTTACTTTATAAGCCACAAAAGGCATTGTTGTTGTACTCATCTATTTGTATATTTGTTATTATAAATGTCCCATATTTCGGACTGCAAAATTACAGATTAGTTTTCGATTTCCCAATTTATTAGTGATAATTAATAATTGTTTAAGAATTCTAATTTACTAATTTTCAAGCAAATGAAACCAAACATCTCGAATGCCGCTATATAAAACCATAAAAATCAACGATTCAACTACTCTTTTTCTTTGGAAAATTGAAGAATCTTTTGAAGATTTATCGAATGCCGTTGTCCTAACAGACTTTAATTCTATTCGTCTCAACACCATGAAATCTGAAAGTCATCAAAAGGGCTTTTTATCGGTACGAATGTTACTAAAGCATTGCGGCTATAGTGATTTTGATCTGTTTTATGATGAAAACGGCAAACCTCATTTGAAAGATGGCAAACATATTTCTATTTCGCATTCGTTTGATTTTTCTGCAATTGCTATTGGCACACAAAACGTAGGCATCGACATTGAACAATGTAAAGAAAAAGTACTTCGAATTGCTTCTCGTTTTATGGATATAGCCCATCTTGAAAATCTTTCTCACCAACAACAAATTCAAAAAGCAACCGTTATTTGGGGTATCAAAGAATCTATTTTCAAAATAAAAAATGAAAAAGGCATCAGTTTTCCTGATCATATTTTTGAAAATGAATTTCAACTCGCTCAAAACACATGTGAGGCACAGCTTCAATTTAATGACGCATCGGAAAACTTTGCCATTCATTTTGACATCGTTGACGACTATGCCTATGTTTGTGCCTTTCCAAAATAACAATGAAAACAATTTACCAAGACATATTGCTTGCCAAAAAAGAAAACAAAAGACTTTTAGCGATACTCATCGACCCAGACAAAGCTGATTTAAATGCGGTTAAGCAATTATCCGAAAAAATCAATCAATCGCCAGCCACGCATATTTTTGTTGGCGGAAGCATTGTAAAAAATACTATCATTGACGAATTAATTTTGATATTAAAACGTCACACGCAGCTGCCTATTTTGCTTTTTCCTGGAAATCCATCTCAAATCTCTAATAAAGCCGACGGAATTTTATTTTTGACATTATTATCGGGTCGAAATCCCGATTACTTGATTGAACATCAGGTGAATGCCGTCCCTTTTTTAAAAAAAACCCATTTAGAAGTAATCTCAACCGGTTACATCCTAATTGAAAGTGGCAAACAAACAGCTGTAGAGCGGGTGAGTCAAACCACTCCATTAAGCCGAGACAATTTCGATTATGTCCTGCAAACCGCACAAGCCGGGGAATATATCGGTAACAAACTCGTTTACCTGGAAGCAGGAAGTGGTGCTGAAAAAGCTATCCCTCTGGAAATGATTCAGAAAATTGCTCAAAACATCACTATTCCCCTAATAGTTGGTGGCGGTATTCGTACCAAAGAAGCTATTGAAGAAGCCTTTTCAGCCGGAGCCGATTTGGTTGTGATTGGTACCGCTTTTGAAAACGATGCAAATTTTTTTAATTCCTAAAAATGATCGATTATTTATTTTCGCAATATCAAGGCTATCCAACCCAACAAATAATTTTAGAACTTACTGCCATATTTTTTGGCTTGTGGAGTGTTTGGTGTGCTAAAAAAGACAACATTTTAGTTTTCCCTACTGGAATAATTAGCACTTTAATTTACGCTTATTTGTTATGGACATGGTCTCTTTTGGGGGATTCTATGATTAATATGTACTATTTTATTATGAGCATTTATGGTTGGTATCATTGGACGCGAAAAAAAGGAGAAGTTATCGAATTTCCCATTTCAAAAATTACACCCAAAGAACAAACAAACGCTGTTATTATTTTTGTATTAACCGAGGTTTTTGTTATTATTGTTTATCTTTATTTCGATAAATTTACGAGTTGGGCGTCTTATGTAGACACCTTCATTACTGGCATTTTCTTTGTCGGAATGTGGCTGATGGCCAAACGAAAAATCGAAAACTGGATTTTGTGGATTATTGGTGACCTCATCTCTATTCCGCTATATTTTGCAAAAGGATATACCTTTACAAGTATTCAATATATTGTGTTTACAATTGTAGCTATTGCTGCTTATTTAGAATGGAAAAAACATTTAGCCAAAAAGATTTAGACTATATCGCCCAAAGAGGAAATTCATTAGACAAAATTATGCAGCAATTGCATTATTTCAAAAATGGTATTCCTAAAATTAATTTATTTAAATCGGCCACAATTGGCGATGGCATTACATCTCCTTCGCCTGAAGAAAAAGCACAGTGGATCGCATACTTTGACCAACACAAATCAAAATATGACATTCAAAAATTTGTTCCCGCTTCTGGTGCAGCGACACGAATGTTTCAGTTTTTGAATGAGTTTTTAAATCGTTTTAATCCCGAAACCGACACAATAAACAGTTATATCAATAAATATAACGACACAAATCTTTCGGTCTTCATTGTAGGGATTCGAAATTTCCCTTTTTATACCGAGTTAAAAGAAAAAACAAAAACTTTATTTCCCGATTACGCCAACTTTAGTACAGACAAAAAAGTTCACGCCATTATTTTTACTCTTTTAGATAAAAAAGGACTAGATTTCGCTAATAAACCTAAAGGTATTCTACCCTTTCATATAAAAGAAGAACTCGTAGAAACACCTATAGATGAACATGTGTGGGAAGCTACTTTTTACGCAAAGAAAGACACCAAAACCAAAATTCATTTTACCGTCACAGAAGAATTTCAAAAAGATTTTGAGCGCATCTTAAGCAAATACCCCAACATCGAAGCCACCTTTTCCTATCAAGATCAAAGTAGTGACACTATTGCTGTAGACGCACACAATACCCCATTTAGATTAGAAGACAATACGCTATTTTTCAGACCTGGAGGACACGGCGCATTAATAGAAAATCTCAATCAATTGACAGCAGATGTTATTTTCATCAAAAATATAGACAATGTATCACAAATTGAAATGACCAGTTTGATCGATAACAAAAAAGTACTGGGCGGAATATTACTTCACACACAATTTCAAGTTTTTAAATATTTAAATCTTTTACAAGAAGATTGCTCCACTGACCAAATTACCGAAATCAAAAGATTTGTCGAAAACACGTTATCCTTCCCCTTAACCGAAGACTTCGAGATGTTTCAACAGAATTATCAAAAAGAATACTTAATAAAAATTTTAAACCGTCCCATACGCGTGTGTGGCATGGTAAGAAATGAAGGTGAACCTGGAGGTGGCCCTTTTTGGACAAAAGATGACAAAGGCCGATTATCGTTACAAATTGTAGAATCTTCTCAAGTAAATTTAAGCGATAAAACACAGAAAAAAATTCTAAATGAAGCAACACATTTTAATCCGGTAGACATTGTGTGTGGTGTAAAAGATTTTCAAGGAAATAAATTTGATTTGAATCATTTTGTGGATCCTGATGCGGCTTTTATTACCGAAAAAAATAAATTAGGCAAACCTATCAAGGCCTTCGAATTACCCGGGCTTTGGAATGGAGCAATGGCAAAATGGAGTACTATTTTTATTGAAGTACCTTTATCTACTTTCAATCCCGTAAAAACAGTCAATGATTTGTTAAAACCTGCTCACCAAGCCAGTCATGAATAAAGACATCATTCAATCGGAAGTCACCTACAAAGCGGTACGAAGTAGTGGCGCTGGGGGTCAAAATGTAAACAAAGTGGCTTCCAAAGTGGTAGCAACCTTTCATTTGGAAAGTTCCAATGGCTTTTCGGAAGAAGAAAAGAAATTATTAATTACTAAACTGGCTAAAAAGTTAAGTCAAGAAGGCTTGCTTATTTTAACTGCTGAAGAAGACAGAAGTCAATTAAAGAATAAAGAAATTGTCACCAAAAAACTATTTGAAGTACTCGAAAAAAATTTGATTGTTCCGAAAATTAGAAAAGCGACAAAAATTCCAAAATCAGTGATTCGAAAACGTATTAAGGACAAGAAAAACATTTCTGAAGTCAAGAAAAATCGAAAAAAACCGAATTTAGAGTAAAGACTATTTCTTAAACTGATGTAAGGCCTTTTTCGTAAAGTCACTCAACACCAATTTACCCGAAATGGCAGCTCTTTCATATAATAATTCACTCCAATGTTCAGTGCCTTCCCAAAAAACTTTCTTCATTTCTAACAACGCTTCAGGATTATACCCCGCTAAAATTGTTGCAAAACCGTTTAAAGCAGAATCCATATCGGAAATGGAAGGAAAAAGATTTGTATACAACCCTTTTTCGAAGGCCCAATCGGCATTTTTCCAATCATGTGCCTCAAGTGTAAGTTGTGACAAAGCCGTTTTTCCAATTTTTCTAGAAACAGCAGGCTCAATAACAAAAGGACCAATTCCAATCGCAATTTCAGAAAGTTTTACAGAAGCAAAATCGGTTGCAAAAACATAATCACAAGCCGCTGCTAGCCCAACGCCACCTCCAACAGCTTTTCCTTGAACACGTCCAATAATCAATTTAGAACACGAACGCATCGCGTTGATCACATTGGCAAATCCGCTAAAAAAAGCTTTCCCTTCTTCCAAATTAGAAACAGCAAGCAACTCATCAAAAGAAGCACCTGCGCAAAAAGCACCTTCTCCAGTACTTTTTAAAACAATCACAGAAACCGCTTCATCATTACTTAATCGGTTAAGTTCATCTGTCAAAGCCGACAACTGATTGCTGGGAAAAGAATTACTAGCAGGATGGCTAAAAGTAATCGTGGCGATTTTATGTTCTACAACAGTTTGAATGGTTCCGTTTGAAGTGCTCATAGTGATAGATTTGTAAGACAAATTTAAGTAAAAAACATAAAAAATCCCGATAAAATCGGGATTCCTATTACTTTCCTTTGTTGGCTTCGGCAACATATTTTTCAAGTGCCATAGTCATTGAAGGGGTTTCTGGCGTTGGTGCCAATATATCAATTCGTAAACCGTGTTCTAACGCTTCTTTCTGAGTGGTGCTTCCAAAAACAGCGATACGGGTATTGTTTTGTTCGAAATCAGGAAAATTTTTAAATAATGACTGAATTCCAGTTGGACTAAAAAAGGCCAATACGTCGTAGTATACATCTTTCAAATCCGACAAATCACTCATGACCGTTTTGTAAAAAATACCTGGCGTCCAATCAATTTTAAGATTATTCAACGTTTGAGGAATATCTGCATTTAATTTATCTGAAGCTGGCAATAAAAACTTTTCGTCCTTGTATTTTTTAAAAAGGGAAGACATATCTGCAAAGTCTTTTTGTCCTACATAAATTTTACGTTTTCTGTAAACTACATATTTTTGCAAATAAAACGCAACCGCTTCAGATTGACAGAAGTATCGTAAATCTTCTGGCACTTTGTATCGCATTTCTTCAGCCACTCTAAAAAAGTGGTCCACCGAATTTTTACTGGTTAAAATAATGGCAGTAAAATTATTCAAATCTATCTTTTGAGAACGAACTTCTTTCGCTTCTACTCCTTCGACATGAATAAATGATCTGAAATCAATTTTTACCTTATGCTTATTTTGTAATTCAAAATAAGGCGAATTTTCCACCTTCGGTTCTGGCTGTGATACTAAAATTGTTTTCACTCTCATATTCAACATTGTTCTTGAGTATTCTTCTGTATACTATTTACTTGAAATGAAATAATACATAAAATAATACGGTGCAATTTCAAGTGCGCAAATATATAAAATAAAATAAAACAACTTACCGAAAAGTAATTTTTGATAATTCCTTAACGAAACTAAATAAGTTAGCGCGTTAATTATCAATAATATAACCAAAATACTAATTATCACGTATTTATTCACATAATCAGTATAATATAAAAATATATTCACAGGCAGCAGCAACAATCCTATATAGGTTCTATAGCTCACTTTGAACAAATTGAACTGCTCGATGAACGATTCCATGTTAAAAGAAGTCGCGATAATTTTCTCAATCAAGTACTTCGATAACACAAAAAAACTTAAAAAAGTAATAACCTGAATAAAAGAAATCCAGTTGGTTTTTGTTGTATAGCCCCAAAAGCTCAAAACCAATTGCACAAAAAAAGAAAAAGAAATTAGTTGTACAAAAAACAATAAAATAGTAAACCAACTCAATAAGTTACTTGGATCCTTGTAAATTTTCAAATACTTATTGTTTACAATTAAGTTCATGAAATCATTAAATCGATTCTCGAAACTCGCTTTTGCAATCACCACAACCAGAAGAGCCACAATAAAAACTATGGTGATCCAATCTTTATTTTCAACAATCCTTGGAATGAGTTCGTATGATTTCATCCTGCAAAATTACAAATTTTTTAATCGCATCATTTAATTATAAAGAATTTAAGAAACACATTGTGTAAAAAGTTTATTTTTGCATCAGATTTTATCATTATGCAGGACTCTATTGTCATTATACCCACTTATAACGAAATCGAAAACATCGAAGCAATACTTCGTGCCGTGTTTGCCTTACCCAAAAAATTTGATGTATTGGTGGTTGATGACAACTCTCCTGATGGTACTTCCGATAAGGTAATTGCATTGCAAGAAGAATTTCCTGACTCCTTACATTTGGAAAAAAGAAAAGGAAAAGCAGGCTTAGGTACCGCTTATGTTCACGGATTTAAATGGGCAATTCAACATCATTATGAATACATTTTTGAAATGGATGCCGATTTTTCTCATAACCCCAACGATTTAGAAAGACTTTACAATGCCTGTAAAACCGAAAATGCCGGAATGGCAATTGGCTCCCGTTACATCACAGGCGTAAACGTGGTAAACTGGCCTTTAAACCGCGTATTGATGTCGTATTTTGCTTCCGTCTATGTGAGATTAATTACCGGAATGGAAATTCATGATGCTACCGCTGGTTTTATTTGCTACCAAAGACAAGTTTTAGAAAAGATCAATTTGGACCGATTAAAATTTACGGGCTATGCCTTTCAAATTGAAATGAAATACCGAACTTTTGTCAATCATTTCAAAATCATTGAAGTTCCTATCATTTTTACAGACAGAACCAAAGGCGAATCTAAAATGAGCGGTGCGATTATTAGAGAAGCCGTTTTAGGTGTCATTATGCTTCGCATTCGAAAAATATTCAACCGACTATAAAAAAACAACACTATGTCATTTATTTTAATTAAAAATGCCCAAATTGTTAACGAAGGAAAAATAATAAAAGGTGACGTTTTAATTGAAAATGAATTCATCGTAGCGATTGCCCAAACTATTGCTGCCCAAGAAAATTACCACATCATCAATGCAGAAGGAAACTACCTTATTCCCGGCGCTATTGACGACCAAGTGCATTTCCGCGAACCCGGATTAACACACAAAGGCAACATTGCATCCGAATCAAGAGCAGCCGTAGCTGGCGGAATTACTTCTTTTATCGAACAACCCAACACGGTTCCTAATGCAGTTACTCAAGAACTTTTAGAAGAAAAATATCAAATTGCCGCTCTAACATCGTATGCTAATTATTCGTTCATGATGGGAGCAACCAATGATAATTTGGAAGAAGTTTTAAAAACCAACCCGAAGAACGTAGCCGGTATAAAAATTTTTCTAGGGTCTTCTACCGGAAATATGTTGGTTAACAAAGAAGAAGTATTAGAAAAAATATTCTCGAATACCAAAATGTTAATCGCCGTACATTGCGAAGACGAAACGACCATTAAAAATAATTTAGCCGAATACAAAGAAAAATATGGCGATGATATCCCAATGGAATTTCATCATTTGATTAGAAGCGAAGAAGCATGTTATCTATCTTCTTCTAAAGCCGTTGAACTCGCCAAAAAAACAGGTGCTCGCTTGCATATTTTTCACATTTCCACCGCAAAAGAAACCGAATTGTTCCGCAATGATATTCCGCTAGAAGAAAAACAAATTACCGCCGAAGTTTGCGTACATCATCTTTGGTTTACCAATGAAGATTACCAAACAAAAGGCACCTTAATTAAATGGAACCCCGCTGTAAAAACCCAAAAAGATAAAGACGGTTTATGGAAAGCTTTGTTAAACGATAAAATTGACGTTATTGCTACCGATCATGCGCCTCATACTTTAGAAGAAAAACAAAACCCTTACACAACAGCACCTTCGGGAGGACCTTTAGTACAACATGCTGTAATTGCAATGTTTGAAGCACACAAACAAGGTAAAATTTCCATCGAAAAAATAGTGGAAAAAATGGCGCACAATCCTGCCAAAATATTCAAAATGGATCGTCGTGGTTTTATTAAGGAAGGCTTTTATGCCGATTTGGCTCTTGTGAATCCAAATAAAGAATGGACCGTCAATAAAGAAAACATCCTATACCATTGCGGTTGGTCGCCTTTTGAAAAAACCACTTTCAGTTCAAAAATAACCCATACCTTTGTCAATGGAATGTTGGTCTATGAAAATGACCAAGTCAAAGAAATCCACAACGGAAAACGATTAGAATTTAATAGATAATGAGACCTAAAATCATACTTATTGCGGTATCGTTTGCGGTAGTTTCGTGCACAAACAACACTGCCGAAAAACCTGAAAAACTTATCGATCAAGAAACCATGGAGAAAATCATCTATGATATATCTATGATACAAGCGATAAAAGGACATGACGCATCATTATTGCCTAAAAACAGTATCAATCCCAAAACCTACATCTATCAAAAATACCAGATAGACAGTACTCAATTTGCTCAAAGCAACAACTATTATTCGTCCAACATTACTTTATACAAAAAAATGTTTGACAATGTTATCGCAAAAATTGCTTTGGAAAAAAAGGAAGTTGACAAAAAAGTAAAAAAAGAAATTGACGCTCAATACAAAAGACAATTAGATTCTACCGAGAAAGCAAATAAAACCCGAAAAACAAATATTATTGCCAAAGGCTAATCTTGCTTTTGTATATAATTCTGAATTTTTTCGAACCTAAAGTCAAACGCATTCTCCATTTTTGAAGTATCAAAATAATCGGTATGATGAAGCGTGTGAACCATTTCTTTCGTTAAAAATCTTTTTTTACCAAAAAACCCTAAAAAGACATCTACCCGCCAAGCCAAAAGGGTCATCCATTTTTTAGCTTCTGTTTTTGCGGGCTTTACTTTTAATTTTTCTGCAATAATTTTAAAGATATTTTCAAAAGTTAGTGTTTCAGACACTAAAATAAATCGTTCTCCTTCCCTTTCACTTTCAAGTACTTTAATAGCACATGATGCCACATCTATAACCGACACAAAACCGGTTCCTCCAGTGGTATAAAAAGGAAAACCATTTTTTACTTTTTGATAAATATCGCCACTGCCCTCTGTCCAAAACAAAGGTCCTAAAATTACCCCTGGATTTACAACCACCACTTTTAAACCTTCTTGATGTGCACGCCAAACTTCCATTTCGGCACCAAATTTAGTAATCGCATAATCGCTATGATAGGACTCAGGATTCCAATCGGATTTTTCTGTAATTTTTGTTTCACCTATCTTAGGATCCCCTAAAGTAGCAATAGAACTAAGATGGCATACTTTTTTAACGCCAAAATCCAAACACAAATTCACCACATTCGCAGTACCTTCAATATTTACTTTTCGCAAAAGGACTTCATCTTTAGGACTAAAGGAAATAACAGCTACACAATGGTAGACAAAATCTATATTTTGAAATGCTTTTTCTAGCTGCGGAATATCTAAAATATCAGCTTCAAACCAATGAATATTGGCATACAAATGTTCTTTCTGATAGTATTTAAATAAGGTTAACACCTTGTTTTTGGAAGCTTCGGTTTTGTATAATGCCCTTACCTTTTTGTTTTGAGAAACCAATTGTAAAACAATATGCGAACCTACTAATCCTGTAGCACCCGTTACTAAAATCATACTTCAAAGATATTGAATGATTGAATAATTAAAAAATCAAATACCAAAACTAACAAATAACCAAATCAACAAATAACCAAATCAACTTTAAATTTTATCTTTGCGCCAAATTAGTATGAAAAAATGAAAAATTTAGTTGAAGAATTAAAATGGAGAGGTTTATACCACGATAGTATGCCTGGAACTGAGGAACAATTACTAAAAGAAGCAACTACTGCTTATATTGGGTTTGATCCTACAGCCGATTCCTTACATATTGGAAGCATGGTGCAAATTATTCTTTTGGTTCATCTTAAAAATTTTGGACATAAGCCAATCGCTTTAGTAGGTGGCGCTACCGGAATGATTGGCGATCCTTCCGGCAAAAGTGACGAACGTAATTTGCTAGATGAAGCCACTTTAGCAAAAAACGTAAACGGAATAAAAGCTGTTTTATCTAAATTTTTAGATTTCAACAGTACCGATCCTAATGCTCCTGTTTTAGTGAACAACTACGATTGGATGAAAACGTTTTCGTTTATCGATTTTGCTCGTGAAGTTGGAAAAAGAATCACCGTAAATTACATGATGGCCAAAGACTCGGTAAAGAAACGTTTATCCGGAGAAGCTGGCGACGGAATGTCTTTTACAGAGTTTACTTATCAATTAATTCAAGGATACGATTTTTACCATTTGCATAAAGAATACCATTGCTTGCTTCAGATGGGTGGAAGTGACCAATGGGGAAATATCACTACAGGTACCGAATTGGTCCGTCGTTTAAATGTGGACGGCTCAGGAGAAAGTGCCAAAGCATTTGCTTTAACTACGCCATTAATCACAAAAGCTGATGGTTCTAAATTTGGAAAATCAGAAGGCGGAAATGTTTGGTTAACAGCTGATAAAACTTCGGTATATAAATTCTACCAATTTTGGTTAAACACTACCGATGAAGATGCCGAAAAATACATCAAAATTTTCACTTTCTTAGACAAACAAACCGTGGAAGCCTTAATTGAAGAGCATAAACAAGCACCTCATTTACGTGTGTTACAACGCAAATTAGCCGAAGAAGTAACTACTTTTGTGCACAGTGCAGCAGCTTTAGAAAAAGCTATTTCGGCGAGTAATATTTTATTTGGAAATTCTACTTCCGATGATTTAAAAGGATTAGATTCTGAAACCTTTTTGGAAATTTTTGAAGGCGTTCCTCAAGCAGAAATTGCAAAAGAAGAAGTAGAAGCTGGAATTAATATTGTTGATGTTTTAAACACCAAAACAGGTTTTTTAAAATCAAATGGAGAAGCCCGTCGCGCTTTAACCGAAAATTCTATCTCCGTAAATAAAGAAAAAGTGACCGAAGATTATCAAATTTCAACTACCGATTTGATAAACAATCAATTCATACTCCTACAACGAGGAAAGAAAAATTACTTTGTGGTAAATGTGAAATAATTTTTCGCAACGCATTGAAAAAGAGCTATTCTCCCCAGAATAGCTCTTTTTTTGTTAAAATCGATGAACTACACATTTTAACGTTTAATTTTTTGTCATATATTCATTTTTTAAAGAAATATATTGATATATTCGCAACCGATAAACTAAAAAACCAACCAAATTATGAAAATTAGACTACTTTCGCTAGCAATGCTAGCGGTCACGAGTTTGACATTCGCCCAAGACGGTTTATGGAAGAAGGTTAGTGCTTCCAAAAAACCTGCCCTGGAAAGCAGAATGCAATTGCCAGAAAAAAACATTTTCGATTTAGATGTTACTCATTTAAAAGCGCAATTAAAAAATTCACCGACACGAAACGCTAGATCTTCCAGTGTTTCGATTGCTTTACCAAATGCTGACGGAGTATTAGAAAACTTCCGTATTTACGAAAACCCAACTATGGATCCTGCTTTAGCAGCAAGATATCCAGACATTAAATCTTACATTGGAATTGGAATTGACAACCCGACTGCTACCGCCTACTTTAGCATGTCACCACTTGGATTCAAATCGATGGTTTTGAGTGCTGACAAATCGGCTGTATTTATTGAGCCTATTTCCACCGACTTAAAAACATATTCTGTTTATAAAAAGGCCGACAAAAATCAAAACCTTACTCCATTTGAGTGTAAAGTAATCGACAAAATTGAGCCTAAATTAGGAGACTTAAACGGCGCCACGTTACGTCCAAACGCAGATGATGCAACGTTGCGTACTTTCCGCTTAGCCATGTCGGTTACAGGTGAATATACGGTATATTTTGGAGGCACAAAAGCACAAGCACTAGCTGCAATTAACGCTTCTATGACGCGTGTAAATGGCGTTTTTGAAAAAGACTTTGCTGTTCGTATGGTTCTTATTGCCAATAACGATGCGGTTATTTATACTTCGGCTTCTACCGATCCTTATTCGGCTGCCGCAAATATGTCTAACTGGAATTCGGAACTACAATCAACTTTAACTTCTGTGATTGGAGAAGCCAATTATGACGTAGGTCACTTATTTGGTGCTTCAGGAGGTGGTGGAAATGCGGGTTGTATTGGTTGTGTATGTACCAACGGTCAAAAAGGAAGTGGCTATACTTCTCCTGGTGATGGAATTCCGTCTGGAGATAATTTCGATATCGATTATGTAGCACACGAATTAGGACACCAATTTGGAGCCAACCATACTTTTTCACACAGTAATGAAGGAACGGGTGTAAACATGGAAACGGGTTCTGGTTCAACAATCATGAGTTATGCAGGTATTACACCTCAAGACGTACAACCACACTCTGACGCTTATTTTCATGCCGCAAGTATCCAACAAGTTACCAATAATATTAAAAACAAAACCTGTCAAACTAATACAGCTACTGGAAATGCCATTCCAACTGCCAATGCAGGTCTTGATTATACTATTCCAAAAAGCACTCCGTTCATGTTAACAGGAACAGGCACTGATGCAAACGGAGATGCCTTAACCTATGTTTGGGAGCAGTTTGACAGTGCTTCTAGCTCACAAACAGGAGCCAGTTCGGCAGCAAGTGCTACCAAAACTACGGGGCCAATTTTTAGATCTTATCCTCCTAGCACTTCGACGGTACGCTATTTCCCTAAGATGAGTTCTATTTTAACAGGAGCTACAACCACAGCAGGATCCGAAATTACCGTAGAAGCATTGCCTTCTGTCGCTAGAACGATCAACTTTAGATTCACTACCAGAGATAACCGAGCTGGTGGTTCAGCAAACAATTCTGATGACATGATTGTAACCGTTAATGGTACTGCTGGTCCGTTCTCTGTTTCTTCTCCAAATACAGCTGTTTCTTATGTTGGTGGCAGTTCACAAACCGTTACATGGGTAGTGGGTGGAACTACGGCAAATGGCGTAAACTGTGCTAATGTAGATATTTTAATTTCTACTAATGGAGGTACAACTTGGACTACTTTATTAGCGGCTACTCCAAATGACGGTTCTGAAAATGTTACGATTCCGAATACTGCCGGTACCATAAACAGAATCATGGTAAAAGGAACCAATCATATTTTCTTTGACGTTTCTAATACCAACTTTACTATTACAGCTGGTTCTTCTGATACGTTAGCTCCATCGGCTCCAACAAACTTGGTTGCCTCAGGAACGACTCAAACTACTACTAATTTATCTTGGACAGCTGCTACTGATAATGTAGGTGTAACTGGATATGAGATTTATAGAGATGCCACTTTATTGACTACAGTAACCAGCACCACTTATACTGCTACAGGATTAACTGCTTCCACAGCGTATACCTTTTCTGTAAAAGCGAAAGATGCTGCTGGTAATGTATCCGCTGCTAGTAATGTAGTAAATATAACTACTTTAGCACCTGTTGCAGACACCACAGCACCAACAGCACCAACAGCTTTGACTGCTTCAGGAACAACATCATCTACAACCAACTTATCTTGGACAGCTGCTACTGATAATATAGGAGTCACAGGATATGATGTATACCAAGGCGCAACTTTATTAGGCTCAACAGCTTCAACAAGTTATAATGTGACTGGTTTAACTGCTTCAACTGCCTATAGTTTCTCTGTAAAAGCAAAAGATGCGGCCGGAAATATTTCTGCTTCTAGTAATGTTGTAAACGTAACTACTTCAGCTGTAACTATTTCATATTGCGCTTCTCAAGGCGGTAGTGTTGCGGATGAATTAATTGGAAGAGTTCAAATTGGAACCATCAACAATGCTTCAACTGGAGGAACGGGTTATACGGATTTCACTTCGATTTCAACTAACCTTACCAAAGGAGCATCGACTACTATTACAATTACACCAACATGGACAGGCTCTGCTTATCCTGAAGGATATGCGGTATTTATCGACTATAACCAAAATGGTGTGTTTACAGATGCTGGGGAAACTGTTTGGACAAAAGCAGCTGCTACAACCACTCCTGCCACAGGTTCGTTTACCGTTTCTGCATCTGCTTTAACAGGACCAACCAGAATGAGAGTTTCGATGAAATACAACGGAATTCCAACGGCTTGTGAAGCGTTCTCTTACGGACAAGTAGAAGATTACACCGTTAACTTGGTTGCTGGATCAGCAGATACAACTGCTCCAACGGCTCCAACAAGCTTAACCGCTTCTGGAACAACCGCAGCTTCAACTAATTTATCTTGGACCGCTTCTACAGACAATGTGGGTGTAACTGGATATGAGGTATACCAAGGCGCAACCTTGAAAGCAACGGTAACCACAACCTCTTATACTGTAACTGGATTAACGGCAGCGACAGCTTATACTTTTTCTGTAAAAGCGAAAGATGCTGCTGGAAATGTTTCAGCTTCAAGCAACACCGTAAACGTTACTACTTCCTCTACAACAATCACTTACTGTGCTTCTACAAGTAATAACACAGCTGATGAAAAAATTGGTAGAGTTCAAATTGGCACCATTAATAATGCCTCTACTGGAACTGCTGGTTATGAAAACTTCACAGCAATTTCGACTAACGCCGTTAGAGGAACAGCTCAAACCATTACCATTACGCCTGCTTGGACTTCAACAGTGTATAGCGAAGGATACGCTGTATTTATTGACTACAACCAAAATGGTGTATTTACAGATGCTGGGGAAACCGTCTTTACTAAAGCAACCTCAACAGTAACTCCTGCTACAGGTTCATTCACAGTGCCCGCTACAGCCACTTTAGGAGCAACAAGAATGAGAGTTTCTATGAAATACAATGGAGTTCCAACTTCTTGCGAAACGCTTTCTTATGGTCAAGTAGAAGATTATACGATTAACATTACTTCGGCGGCAAAGGAATTAGCAAAAGAAAGTACCGAAATCGCAGAAATCAAATTGTATCCGAATCCAGTAAGTTCTATTTTAAACATCAGTTCTGTTTCAGAAAATGCTACATACCGAATTTACAACTTATTTGGACAAACGATTAAAGAAGGAAAAATTTCAAATGGAACTATTGATGTTGTTAATTTCAAAACAGGTAATTACATTTTAGAAATTACCGATAATCAATCAACTATTACAAAACGTTTTATTAAAGAATAATTTTCTCTAAATAATTCTCAAAAAGCTATCTCTAAGGAGGTAGCTTTTTTTATAGAATAATATTGTAATTTTAGCGCTACAAAAGAATAAGAAATGAAAAAAATATTGATTTTAAGCTTCCTCATTATGGGATTACACACAGGAACTGCACAAGAAGTTATGACTCCCAAATTATTATGGAAATTAGGCAGAGTGTCCGCCTTAGGAATTTCTAAAGATGGAAAAAATATTGTTTATAAAGTAGCTACGCCATCTGTTGAAGAAAATAAATCGAATTCCAAATACTTCACCATTCCCATTAACGGTGGCAATCCAACTGAAGTTAAAGAAACCAAAGACCTATTACTTGATAAAAACATTTCCCCTGACGGGACCTATTTACTTTCGCACCAAGAAGTAAAACTAAATAATGTTTTAGGAAAAGATGTGTATACCGAATTATCCAAATCGGATGCAAAAATATATGATGAATTAGACTACCGCCATTGGGACACTTGGAGAGACGGAGCCTACAATCATGTTTTTTTTGGTGGAATTCCAGCTCCAAACGTTAGACTTGCTCCCCCTGTAGATATTATGCCAAACGAGCCATTTGATGCACCTCAAAAACCATTTGGTGGAGACGAAGATTATATTTGGTCTCCTGACAGCAAAAACATCATTTATGTCTGCAAGAAAAAAGAAGGAACTGCCTATGCAACCAGTACCAATACTGATTTATATCAATACAATATTGACACCAAAGAAACTATCAATCTTACAGAAAAAAACTTAGGATATGATACGCATCCTGCTTTTTCTCCAAATGGTGATTTAACTTGGTTGCAAATGAAACGCGATGGCTATGAAGCAGATAAAAATGATATTATTGTTCGATTTAAAGGAATTGACATTAATCTTACTTCTGGTTGGGATGGCACTGTTGATAGTTTTAAATGGAACTTTGATACTAAAAAAGTATATTTTATTGCACCAATTGATGGCACAAAACAACTTTTTGAAGTAAACTTTCCCGGTTTGACCAAGATAGCCATCCAAGTAAAACAAATTACGAATGGAGATTTTGATGTAACCGAAATCATCGCTATTACTAAAGATGGAAATATAATTCTGGCTCGAAATGATATGAATCATGCTTCCGAAATTTACAGTTATAGTTTAAAAACGAAAACTTGGAAACAAATTACCAATGTCAATACATCAACCTATAACAAATTGGCATTAAGCAAAACCATAAAACATTATGTAACTACTACTGATGGTAAAAAAATGTTGGTTTGGGTAATCCTTCCTCCAAATTTTGATGCTTCAAAAAAATACCCAACCTTATTGTATTGCCAAGGTGGACCACAAAGTGCATTAACACAGTATTATTCTTTTAGATGGAATTTTCAAACCATAGCAGCACAAGGTTATGTTGTAGTGGCTCCAAACCGAAGAGGAATGCCGGGTCATGGAGTACAATGGAATGAACAAATTTCAGGTGACTGGGGCGGACAAGTAATGGATGATTACTTATCAGCAATTGATGATGTAGCAAAAGAACCTTATGTGGATAAAAATCGTTTAGGAGCAGTAGGCGCTAGTTATGGCGGCTATTCTGTTTTTCAATTGGCGGGGATTCATAAAAATAGATTCAAAACGTTCATTTCTCATTGCGGTATATTTAACACCAAAAGTATGTACGGAACCACAGAAGAAGTTTTCTTTACCAACTGGGATTCTGGAGGCGCTTATTGGGAAACGGAAAACAAAACAGCTCAAAAAACCTATAATGAATTCAATCCGATTAATTTGGTTAACAATTGGAATACCCCAATTATGATTATTCAAGGAGGTAAAGATTATCGTGTTCCAATCGGACAAGGACAAGAAGCTTTTCAAGCAGCACAATTAAAAGGAATTAAAAGTCGATTTTTACTTTTCCCAGAAGAAAACCACTGGGTTTTAAAGCCACAAAATGCAATGATCTGGCAACGTGAATTTTTCAAATGGTTAAGAGAAACTTTATAATAATAAAAAATCCCAATCTTTCGATTGGGATTTTCTTTATATTAACCTCTTGGTTCTTTCATTACAAAAGATTCCATGAATTTTGTAGTGTAATTACCCGCAACATAATCCGGTTCGTCCATTAATTGTCTGTGGAAAGGAATCGTTGTTTTAATTCCTTCGATCACGAACTCATCTAAGGCACGTTTCATCTTACTGATAGCTTCTTCTCTAGTTTGCGCTGTAGTAATTAACTTAGCAATCATAGAGTCATAATTTGGCGGAATGGTATATCCAGCATACACGTGAGTATCCAAACGCACTCCGTGACCCCCTGGCGCATGTAAAACGGTAATTTTACCTGGCGAAGGACGGAAATCATTATACGGATCTTCCGCATTAATACGACATTCTATCGAGTGTAATTGTGGTAAATAGTTTTTACCTGAAATTGGCACACCAGCCGCTACTAATATTTGCTCACGAATTAAATCGTAATCGATAACTTGTTCTGTAATTGGGTGCTCTACTTGAATACGAGTATTCATCTCCATGAAGTAGAAATTACGGTGTTTGTCTACCAAGAATTCAACTGTACCAGCCCCTTCATATTTGATGAACTCGGCAGCTTTAACAGCAGCTTCTCCCATCGCATGACGCAATTCGTCGGTCATAAACGGAGAAGGTGTTTCTTCTGTTAATTTTTGGTGACGACGTTGTACCGAACAATCTCTTTCTGAAAGGTGACAGGCTTTACCGAATGAATCTCCTACCACTTGAATTTCAATGTGACGGGGCTCTTCGATTAATTTTTCCATGTACATTCCGTCATTACCAAAAGCAGCAGCCGACTCTTGACGAGCGCCTTCCCAAGCTTTTAATAAATCTTCCGCTTTCCATACCGCACGCATTCCTTTTCCACCACCACCGGCAGTAGCTTTAAGCATTACTGGATAACCCATTCCGGCAGCTAATTCTTGCGCTTGTTCGAATGAATCTAACAAACCATCTGAACCGGGTACACAAGGTACGCCAGCTGCTTTCATAGTCGCTTTAGCCGAAGCTTTGTCTCCCATACGATCAATCATTTCTGGAGAAGCTCCAATAAATTTGATTCCGTGTTCTTGACAAATTTTTGAAAATTTAGCATTTTCAGATAAGAAACCGTAACCTGGGTGAATCGCATCTGCATTGGTAATTTCTGCAGCAGCGATAATATTAGACATTTTCAAGTACGATAAATTACTTGGTGGAGGTCCAATACAAACGGCTTCATCCGCAAATTTTACGTGCAAACTTTCCGCATCAGCAGTAGAATAAACCGCAACGGTTTTGATTCCCATTTCTCTACAAGTTCTAATTACACGAAGTGCAATTTCTCCCCTGTTTGCAATTAATATTTTTTTAAACATAACTTTTAAAATAAAATTTCAAATCCCAAAAACAAAATCCCAACCAAATTGGAATTTGGATTTTAATTACTTGGAATTTTATTAAATTATGATGGATCTACTAAGAATAATGGTTGATCGAATTCTACTGGAGAAGAATCATCAACTAAAATCTTAACAATTTTTCCTGACACTTCACTTTCAATTTCATTGAATAATTTCATTGCTTCAATAACACATAACGTATCACCTTTAGCGATAGAGGCTCCTACTTCAACAAACATTGGTTTGTCTGGAGCTGGTTTACGGTAAAAAGTTCCAATCATTGGAGATTTTACGGTAATATATTTTGAATTATCTTCTGCGGCTTCTACTGCTGGCGCACCTGCAACTGGAGCCGTAGCGGCAGCTACTGGAGCCACTTGCATTTGAGGCATTGCCTGCATTGGCATTTGCTGAATATAGGTATGCTCTGCAGCACCTGCTTCGGTAGTTTTGATAGTGATTTTGAAATCATCCATCTCTAATTTTACTTCTGTAGCACCAGACTTTGCTACAAATTTGATTAGGTTTTGAATTTCTCTAATATCCATGATATTTTTCTTTTGGTTTATTTTATCGTTGTTTGTCATATGCCCATTTTAAATAAATTGATCCCCAAGTAAATCCTCCTCCGAAAGAGGCAAAGATAAGATTATCTCCTTTTTTTAACTGATCTTCGAAATCACTCAATAATAAAGGTAATGTACCCGAAGTGGTATTTCCATATCGGTGAATATTTATCAATACTTTCTTTTCATCCAATCCCATTCTATCGGCGGTAGCATCGATAATACGTTTATTGGCTTGATGCGCTACCAACCAATTGACATCGTCATGCGTTAAATTATTGCGTTTCATAATTTTTTCGCTCACATCTGCCATCCCTGAAACTGCGTATTTGAATACTGTTTTTCCATCTTGAAAAACGGTATGCAAACCATTTTCAACGGTTGCTTTAGAAGCTGGAAGAATAGAACCTCCGGCATCAATTTTTAAATATTCGCGACCGATTCCGTCGGAACGTAAAATTTCATCTTGCAATCCAAGTCCCTCATAATTAGGCTCAAAAAGCACAGCACCTGCACCATCTCCAAAGATAATGCAGGTGGCTCTATCGGTATAATCAATAATTGATGACATTTTATCGGCACCAATTAACAAGACTTTTTTATACCTACCTGATTGTATGTAGGCAGCAGCTGTTGACATTCCGTAAAGAAAACTAGAACAAGCGGCTTGCAAATCGTAGGCAAAAGCATTTACGGCACCAATTTGAGTAGCAACATACACTCCTGTTGAAGCCACTGGCATATCAGGAGTTGCGGTTGCTAAAAGCACTAAATCTATTTCTTCAGGATTAATCCCCGATTTTTCAATCAGGTTTTGCGCCGCTTTAATAGCAAGAAACGAAGTTCCAGCTCCTTTTTCTTTCAATATTCTTCTTTCCTTGATACCGGTACGAGTGGTAATCCATTCATCATTGGTATCAATCATTGTTTCCAATACTTGATTAGACAAAACAAACTCAGGAACATAAGCGCCAACGGCAGTAATTGCGGCAGTAATTGTATTCATAAAGTTCAAAATAATGCGTCCTAAAATCTGTGTTTTAAAAGACGATGAAGTTACAAAAAATCTTTAAAATAGAAATTAATAACTTCGAATTTTATTTTTCGGTTATTTCCAACAAAAAAACTCTCACCAGGTGAGAGTTAGATTCTTTTACTAAAACGTATTAAGCAACAGCTACCGATTTATCGATAACTACTTGACCACGGTAATACATTTTACCTTCATGCCAGTAAGCTCTGTGGTATAAATGTGCTTCACCAGTGATAGGGCACGTTGCAATTTGAGCAACAGTTGCTTTATAGTGAGTTCTTCTTTTATCTCTTCTTGTTTTCGAGGTTTTTCTCTTAGGATGTGCCATTTTACAAAATTATTTATCCGTTAATAGTTTCTTTAATGCTGCCCAACGCGGGTCAATTTCTTCTTCTTTTACTTCTTGTTCGTCTTTAACTTCAATAGAGTTAAGCTTTTCCAATGCTTTTTGATCTTTCGCACCAGGACTCACTCTTTTCAAGGGAATAGATAAGACAATCATTTCATAAATGTATTGCGAAACGTCTATTTGATGTTCACCGAAAGGCAAAATGAGCAACTCCTCATTTTCATCATTAAACTTTTCTCCAAAACGTACAATCAATTTTAATTTTCCTTTGACAGGCAAATCAAACATTTCATTGGTTACGTCACATGGAACATTTATGATTCCCGAATGCTTAAAATTTAACTCAAGCATCGTACTTTGTTTATCTAAAACCAGATTCACTTTTATATTCGACGAATCAAATTCATCATACTCAAAGTGATCAAAGAACGCTTTACTTATTTGATACTCAAACTGATGTTTTCCATTCTTTAATCCTAAAAATGGGATTAAAAATTCATTTGTAACTTTCATCTGATAAAACTATATTTTTATAGGTATCAAATGGAACGCTCTAGAAATTAATCTCTTAAAAAGAGTATTATTTTTTAATTGCGTTTCATCTTAACAACAATTTGCCCTTAATTAGGGTGTGCAAAGATATAAATATTTTACAAAATCAAAAGGGTTATAAACATTTTTTTGTTTATAAGTGTCTTTCTTTTGTTTTTAGAGGCTTTGCAGTTATTTCTTGGTACTCCATTCTCGATTTATAAATATCGATTGCCGAATAAATAGCTTCGGTAAACGAATTATGATCAGCAATTCCTTTTCCTGCAATATCATACCCCGTTCCGTGATCGGGAGACGTTCTTATTTTATTCAATCCAGCGGTATAATTTACACCTTTCCCAAAAGACAAGGTTTTAAACGGAATTAGCCCCTGATCGTGATAGGTTGCAATTACTGCATCATATTTCTCATATTGCCCACTTCCGAAGAAACCATCGGCAGAAAAAGGCCCAAAAACCAATGTCCCTTCTTCAAAAATCTTTTTCAAAACTGGTTTTAATACTTTTTCTTCCTCATCGCCTATTACACCATTATCACCCGAGTGCGGATTTAACCCTAACACAGCTATTCTCGGTTTTGTTATTCCGAAATCCTGAATTAGAGAATGGTTAATCGTTTTTATTTTTCTACGGATGAGTTCTTCCGTTAGATGTTTAGCGACCTCATTAATTGGCACATGATCGGTAAACAAACCTACACGCAAATTATCTTGCACCATAAACATTAAGGCATCACCTTCCAATTCCTGATTCAAATAATCAGTATGACCTGGAAACGAAAATTCTTCCGATTGGATATTTGATTTACTGATAGGAGCCGTCACCAACACATCTACCAATCCTTCCTTTAAAGCTTTGGTAGCCGTGATAAATGATTTTACGGCATATTTCCCAACTGTTTCATCTTCTTTACCCAATTCAAGATTCACTCCTTCTCTCCAAACATTTAACACGTTGATTTTTCCAACGATTGCTTGGTCAATTTTATCAATTCCATGTAAATTAACATTCAAACTGAGTTGTTTCTTTAAAAAAGAAAGGATTTTAACATTAGCAAAAATAATAGGTGTACAAAGTTCTAACATTCGAGTATCTTCAAACGATTTTAGGATTACTTCGCTTCCAATTCCGTTTAAATCTCCAATGGAAATCCCTACGAATATATTTTCTGGTCTTTTTGTCATTAGTACAAATTATTTATTGCTAATTTTGAATGCAAATTTACTAAAATTAATCAGTTAATGTTTACAGGAATCATAGAAACTCTTGGCACTATCAAGGAATTGCGAAAAGAAGGCGAAAATATTCACGTTAGCGTGGCTTCCAACATCACTCATGAACTTAAAATCGACCAAAGTGTGGCCCACAACGGGGTTTGTTTGACCGTGGTAGCGATTGATAACGATACCTACACCGTAACCGCCATTAAAGAAACAATTGACAAGACCAATTTAGGCGACTGGAATGTTGGCGACAAAGTAAATTTGGAACGCGCTATGAAATTGGGCGACCGTTTGGACGGACACATTGTGCAAGGTCACGTAGATCAAACCGCTGTTTGCAAACATATTGAGGAAGCCAATGGCAGTTGGTATTTTACGTTTGAATACGACAAAAACCTCAACAATATTACCATTGAAAAAGGCTCCATAACCGTTAATGGAACGAGTTTAACTGTCGTGAATTCTAAAATTAATGAGTTTAGTGTAGCGATTATTCCGTATACACACGAACATACCAATTTTCATACGTTTAAAGTAGGAACGAAAGTAAATTTGGAATTTGATGTGATTGGGAAGTATGTGGCGAGGTTGTATCAAATACGAGTTTAAAACAGCTCTCGTAAATTGCATAGTTAGCTGTAATGTTAAAAAAATAAGCAACTTAATACTTATGTTTAAAAAATATTCTCTTTTACTCTTATTTATTTTACTATTAACAAGTTTTGATTCGACAGCACAAACTCAAGCAGAAATGAATCAAATCGCAAACAATGATTTTAAGAAAGCTGACGCAGAGCTTAATAAGCTTTATAAGCAGGTAATGAAAATCTTGAATGAGAATGAAAAAAAATTAATGATTATAGCTCAAAAAGACTGGTTAAAATTTCGAGATTCACATTGTAAATTTGAGATTGTACAATATGATGGAGGAAGTATTCAGCCACTTCTTTATTCTACTTGTTTGACAGAGCAAACAAATAAGAGAATCGAAGATTTAAAAGCAATTTTAGAAGATGAAGCGAGATAAAAACACACTCCTGCTTAAAGCGATATAGCGAAGTCGTATCACCTAATAAAAAAATCCCAAACCTTACGGTTTGGGATTTTTTTATTATTTTACAATTTGTACTTTTAACTTTGTACATAGTATTTTATTTCATTTTCATCAACCAATTGCGCATTGAAACTTCATTAGAGATAATTCCTCTCAATTCAGCAATCGAAACACGATCTTGTTGCATAGAATCGCGGTGACGAATGGTAACGGTTTTATCTTCCAACGTTTGGTGATCCACAGTAATACAGAATGGCGTTCCTAAAGCATCCTGACGACGGTAACGACGACCAACCGCATCTTTCTCATCATAGGCTACATTGAAATCCCATTTCAACTCTTCGATGATTTCTTTGGCAATTTCTGGAAGACCATCTTTTTTAACCAATGGTAAAACTGCCGCTTTGGTTGGTGCTAAAACACTTGGTAAACGCAATACCGTTCTAGTGGAACCATCTTCTAAGGTTTCTTCTCTTAATGAATTCGAGAAAACCGCTAAGAACATTCTGTCTAAACCAACCGAAGTTTCTACTACGTATGGTGTGTAATTTTTATTTTCTTCCGTATCGAAATACTGCATTTTTTTACCTGAAAACTCTTCGTGCGCTTTCAAATCGAAATCGGTACGCGAGTGAATTCCTTCCAATTCTTTGAATCCGAATGGGAAATTGAATTCGATATCGGCAGCTGCATTCGCATAGTGTGCTAATTTCTCATGATCGTGGAAACGGTAGTTTTCTTTTCCTAATCCAAGAGACAAATGCCAGTTCAAACGCGTATTTTTCCAATATTCGTAGTACTTCATTTCTTCGCCTGGTTTTACGAAAAACTGCATTTCCATTTGTTCAAATTCACGCATACGGAAAATAAACTGACGCGCCACAATTTCGTTACGGAAGGCTTTTCCAGTTTGAGCAATTCCGAACGGAATTTTCATACGTCCTGTTTTTTGCACATTTAGGAAGTTCACGAAAATCCCTTGAGCCGTTTCCGGACGCAAGTACAAATCCATCGCTGTATCAGCAGAGGCGCCTAATTTGGTTCCGAACATCAAGTTAAACTGACGTACTTCGGTCCAATTTTTAGAACCTGAATCCGGACAAGCGATTTCCAATTCTTCGATTAAGGCTTTTACATCAGCCAAATCACCAGAATCTAAACCTTTAGCCATTCGTTGCAGAATTGCTGTTTTTTGATCCAAATATCCTTTAACTCTTTCGTTGGTAGCTACAAACTGCTCTTCATCAAAAGCATCGCCAAAACGACCTTTTGCTTTTTCGATTTCTTTTTGTGCTTTTTGGTTTAATTTTTCGGCATAATCCTCAATTAAAACATCAGCACGGTATCTTTTTTTAGAGTCTTTGTTGTCAATCAACGGATCGTTGAAGGCATCCACGTGACCGGAAGCTTTCCAAGTCGTTGGGTGCATAAAAATCGCAGCGTCAATCCCTACAATGTTTTCATGCATTTGCACCATTGATTTCCACCAATAGTCTCTAATATTTTTCTTTAATTCTACTCCGTTTTGCGCATAATCATATACAGCGCTCAACCCATCATAAATTTCGCTCGACTGGAAAATGAATCCATATTCTTTTGCATGCGAAACTACATTCTTAAATAAATCTTCTTGTTTTGCCATAGTGGTGCAAAAATAAAAAAAACGGACTTAAAAAATCCGTTTTAACGTATAATATTCTATATTTTATTCCTTATTTCAGAGAAAAAACAGTACTTCCTATTAAATTAATTCCAGAATAGATATTAATCTCATAATCACCTTTGGTCATGTCTTGTTTATTTGGATCGACAAACACACAAACATCCAAGTCTTCATTGTCATAATAAACATTCGTTTTAGCGCTAAAATCAAGCAATCTTTCGTTAGAATCTATTGCTTCCCCTTTTTTAGCTACAACTTTATTATTAGGGTTTATAATTTGTATGTAAATATCTTTATATCCTTTAATTGCTGCTTTATTTTCAAGCAAGGTGAAGCATACTTTAACTTGTTCGGTGGTATTAAAACGCTTGGTCTCAATAATGTTATTTGCTACAATTCGGATTCCATTCGCAACCACATTTATAGCTGTAAGATTTTTTGTTGTAGAAATAATTGTTTCGTTGGCTAAATTTTTGGTCGTTAATTCTCTGTTTTTTTCCTTTAAAGATGTTACATGATCGTTCAATTCCGAATTCTCATAATTTTTCTTTTTAAGAACCGTTTGAAAAGAATCTATTTTCTTTAGATAGGACTTTGAAACAGTAGAAGAAGTTACCTTATTTTTTTGCGAATTATTTACTTGATTTTCAATAATTACACGTTCCTTTTTAAGTTTTTGTAAAGTTAATTGATGGTTTTTTTGGACTTCAGCATCGTACCTGTTTAAAATTTCTTTTAAATCATTTGTGTACGCTTCTTTATCAATTTTATTTAATTCTTGAAGTTTTTCGTATTTCTGAACACTATCATAGTATTTCATCCCGAGTGCAAATGCAAACGACAATATCGTAACAGTCGATATTTTAAGTAGGATTACTGTGGTTTTGATAGACATTCTTTGGGTAATTATATTTTGCTAAAATATTTTATTAGTTTTAGAGAAAAAAATAAAATCGACGAAATGCTTAAAAACTTGATAAACTTATTCTTCCCTTTAGTATGCAATGGCTGTCAAAAAATGCTCAATTCCAATGAAATTAGCATTTGTGTAACCTGTCGACACGAAATTCCACTAACCAATCATTTGCAACAAAAAGAAAACGAAGCTTATAAAAAATTTAACGGTAAATTACCTATTGAACATGTTTCTGCCATGATGTATTATCATAAAAAAGGAGTAGTACAGCAATTAATTCACAATTTAAAATACAAAAGCCAACAAAATATCGGAACCATTTTAGGCGATTGGCATGTTGAAAATCTGAAAGAAAATGACACTTTAAAAACGGTTGATTACATTATTCCTGTTCCGTTACATCAGAAAAGATTGAAAAAACGTGGCTACAATCAAGTGACTACTTTTTGTGAGCGAATTTCGGAGGGAATGCAAATTCCGTTAGACAATTCTGTTCTTTATCGAAATGAATATGCCGTGACACAATCTAAAAAAGGACTGGTTGATAGAAATTTGGTCGCAAGTAATACTTTTGATGTCACTTTTAACGAAACACATCACAACAAACATTTTTTATTAATTGACGATGTTTTAACTACCGGAGCAACTTTGGAATCTTGTGGAAAAGCCTTGCTTAAAATCCCAAATGCAAAAATTAGCATCGTTACTATGGCGTTTTCTCATTCTTAAAAGGTTAAACAAATAAAAAAATATTTCATTACCACTAAATATAGTTGTTATTTTGTGGTGATTATTCAAAACATATGAAAAAACACAACATCTTACTTCTTTTTCTTACGGTAGTTCTGCTTTTGGCAAGTTGTGCTAAAAGAGGCTCTATTACTGGTGGCGATAAAGATGTTATGCCCCCTAAAGTGGTTTCGAGTTCTCCTAAAAATGGCTCGACAAACTTTAACGAAAAAGAAATTAAAATCACCTTTAATGAATTTATTAAAGTCAAAGATTTACAAAAAAACTTAATTGTTTCGCCACCCATGAAAACTCCGATTACGGTGTTGCCTCAAGGCGGTGTAAGTAAATATTTGACTATAAAAATCAACGACACCTTAAAAGCCAATACTACGTATAGTTTTAATTTTGGACAAAGCATTGTCGACAATAACGAAGGTAATGTGTTGCAACAACTTAAATATGTTTTTGCAACGGGTGCTGCTTTAGATTCGTTAACCGTTGAAGGAACTATAAAAGATTCTTACGAAAAAGAAATTCCGAATTTTGTGAACGTGATGTTGTATGAAGTGGATGAAAAGTACAACGATTCGATCATTTACAAAGAAGTACCGAGATATATCACCAACACTTTAGACAGTACGAAAACGTTTAAGATCGAAAATGTAAAAGCTGGAAAATACAAGTTATTCGCTTTAAAAGAAGCAACAACCAATTATAAATTTGATCCCAAAAAAGACCGAATTGGCTTTTACGATCAAACGATAACGGTTCCGGACAAAGCTATTTTTGAACTGGAATTATTTAAAGAAATTCCGCAGTTTGTAGCAAAAAAACCAATCCAAGCATCTGGAAACCGCGTTATAATTGGATACGAAGGAAATGCAAAAAACAGTAAAGTGAGTCCGAAATACAAAGGCGCTAGTTTATTACATAAAATCACAAAATTCGCCGATAAAGATTCGTTACAACTTTGGTTTAAACCAATTAAAAATGACTCGATTCAAGTAAATATTACCCGTGAAAATTACAGCAAAGATTTTGTTGTAAAATTAAAAAACCAACGTTTAGACACATTGAAATTGACTACGAAAAACACTTCTTTGGACTTAAATGACGTTTTAAAAATTAACGCTACAATTCCGTTGGAAAAATGGGACGTTTCAAAAATGAATTTGATTAAAAGAGATTCTTCCAAAGTGGCATTTACAACCAAATATGATGAATTCAATCAAAATCTAGAAATTCTTTTCGACAAAGAAGAAAACGAAAAATATTCCTTTGTCATGCAACCCAAGGCAGTGGAAGATTATTTAGGGCAGCAAAACGATAGTCTGATTCGTTTTAACGCAAATACAAAAAACAAAACCGATTATGGTAATTTAAAACTAGTCCTACAAAACGCTAAATCGTTTCCACTGATTGTCGAATTAACCGATGCCAAAGGAAAAGTGTTGTATACAGAATATGCTGAAAAAAATCCAACGGTCGAATTTCTATTACTAGAACCGAGAAAATACTCCATTCGTGTGATTTATGACACCAACAACAACAAAGAACGTGATACCGGTTCGTATTTAGAAAAACGACAACCGGAAGAAGTCTTCCATTTCCCGACCGAAATTGATGTACGTGCTAATTGGGATGTAGAACAAGCGGTGGATTTAGGGAAGTAATTTATTAAAGGTTGAGATTTAAAAACGCCATACAAAGGATTAAAGAATAAAATATGTCATTCGGATTTACACCAAATCATACTCAATTTATTGAAGTTGAAAATTTAACCCAAAAAGAATTGCTCGCTTTATTATTTGAGAGTGTAAAAAAAAATAATTGGGAAATTGCATATTTAAGTCAAAACGGAATAATAGCGTATACAAACAACGGAATTTTTTCTTGGAATTCAGAGATTACAATTACAATTGAAAACATATGTGTCACTATAAAAAGTTTTTCCACTGGCAGTGAAATATTTGATTGGGGAAAAAATAAAAAGTGTGTTGAAAATTTCATTGAAGATGTAATTCATCTAAAAGAACAATTTACCAATGATGAACTTACAAAAAAGTTTATAGAAATCGAAGATGAATTAAGTACAGATGATGATATAAACTTAAATCCATCTTCATCGGAAAAAGCATCAAGTTTCTTTTCAATTTTTAAGCCTACAGAAGGTTATTTTATTACTCCAATCTTAATCAATCTAAATATTATTGTTTTTACTATTATGGTATTATTTGGAGTAGATTTCATTTCTCCAACTTCCGAAAATTTGATTCTTTGGGGCGCAAACTTTAGACCTTTGACTTTAGAAGGTGAATGGTGGCGTTTACTTACCAATTGTTTTTTGCATATTGGAATTTTTCATTTGTTGATGAACTTGTATGCTTTGATGTACATTGGAGTATTATTAGAACCACATTTAGGCAAACTTAAGTTTATTTCAGCCTATTTACTTGCAGGGTTATTAGCCAGTGTAACCAGTTTATGGTGGCATGATTTTACCGTTAGTGCTGGTGCATCTGGTGCTATATTTGGAATGTATGGAGTGTTCTTAGC
>JAGORP010000121.1 GCA_018062725.1 Flavobacterium sp. | reverse complement strand
GAACGGGAGTGATGTGACTTTGAACAATTATTGGCCTCGGTAAATCTTTCCTTGTCCATTTCTCATGACCTCCAGTATGTTTGGTGCATTTTAAGCCATTGTGTTCTAAAAACCACTGCAATGTTTTTAGCGGAATATTACTTAGTTTGTAAGTATTCATGATTTAAACAGCAAAGGCCAATTCTCTATCCTTTTTGGAAAATTCTTGATTAGAAAGAATTTTAGTTAATTCATCATTTGATTTGAGCAATTCTGTCCAACTTGGTGCGATAATTTTTTTTGGATGCTTAGTTGAACCCTTTTTTAACACCCATCCTAATCCTTTTAAAACCTGATGAAGCGTTTTTTTGTTCGTAATATAATCTAAAAATTCTCCAAGTGCCAAATTGAAAGAATTCATCGCTTCATCCTCTGTCTTTCCATAACCAGAAACTTCAAGATGCGGTGTGTAGACAATGTAATTATCTTTTTCTTTGAATGAAAACATTGCAATCTTTACATAAAGATTGCTTTCAGCATTTACAAAATCAGCTTCAAGATCAAATTTCTTTTTCATATTAATCTCAGATTGGAATTCAAAAATTATTAATCCCCAAAGCGAAGTTAGCTTATTTTTGACTTATTGTCAAGATCAGTGTTTAATTTGCCGCGTTTTTAAGTTGCACTTACGATTAAACTAATGAGCGATTTGAACGTGTTCTACTTAAAACTTATTCGCATTCACCTGAGCAACCCATTTTGTTTCTTGTTCCGTTAAGTCGTTTTCGGTTGAAACGTAGGACGGAATAGGGCTGTACCATTTTTGTTTTTCGTAATAGGCTTGAATTTCGGGTGTTTTGAAAACAAATCCACGGCGCGCATAAGTCAGGTTTCGCAGTATTTTAAAAGAAAGTTCATCTGCTGATTTAACTAGTTCGGAGACAGCATCCAAATTATAGGGCAATTGGTGTTTTGTGGCATCAAATGCGGTGACATCCATTAAATTATAATCTCGAATTGAATACAGGTTGAGTTCGCCTGTTGGATGGAAATTTTTTTGTGAAAAGATAATTGGGCCATAATGGGTAAAAAAGTGGGCTGAATGGGGATATAAATCATAACTCGGTTGATCATCTTTTGCCGTATTGATGACTTTTCCGTTCATTAACCACTGAGCAGGTTGGTTGAAAAAATTTTTTTCGATGAAAAAATCTTGAAAATCACCCATGTCAATGATTAGGGTAAAATCGTCGATGCCATTATTTGCCCAACGATTGGCTGCCGTGAGGATGTAATTAAATGCATAATATTCCATGACCGAACCTGACAATAAAAAATTATAGGTGTGCTGAATGCTGTTTAATCCTTTTTTGAACAGTGCATTAAAATGATAAACATAATAAAAACTGGCGAAATCACTGTCCGAAAATTCTTTTAAAATTTCTTGTTCGGTGGCTGCTTGGATTTGACCAGAGGTGTAATAATTAGAATCTAAAACAATGGATGGGGTATGTTTTAACGGAATTCCATTCATGGTTACAGTAAAATTATTCATGTAAGGATGTTGCCCGTTTTTTGGGCGCCAATCAGCATCGCCAGCGGGTGATGCAGCTTCAAAACCAACTAATAAATTTTTTTCGGCAGATGGATTGTCAAAGAGATATGAAACAGTGACTTGTACATGGGTCGCGTTGATTCGTTTGACCAACAGGATTTCTTTTTTAATGGAAATATCCGTTTCTTGAATTGGGATTAATTGGTTACCAGACAAATAATAGGCGCCGTCGTTTGCAATTGCCAAAATAACGCTGCATATAACTAATGAAGTAAGTAGAATTTTCATACTAATTATTTAAGGTGGTAAGGTTATGAAAAAAATTGAATAATTCAAATTTTTTCATTTTCAATCAGTAAAACTAAATTTCTAATCGATAAATGCCGTATATTTAACGTATGAAAACAAGACGCGTAGGCCCTGTAGAATACTCAACTATTCGCTTTTTTATGGTACTCAATATTTGGTGGATTGGCGTGCGTTTGTATAAAAGTCCAATTGTAGCTTTTCAAGTTGTTCGTACTTTAATTAAGAATTTCGAACAAATGATCGGCGAGAAAAAATTTGTTCGTGCATTTAAAACCAACCGTAAATACAACTGGGATATGTTTAATCCAGCCTGGCCATCTGAAGGATTTAATGCATTTTTTAAAGCTCACTTAATGGAAGTTAAATCCACAAAAGGTAATCAACAGATTTTAAGGAGGTTGCTCGTTGCTATAACCAAACGTTGTCCGCTTGCATGCGAGCATTGTAGTGAAGCAGAAACACTTTACAAAAATGATGTACTATCTTTCGCAGATTTTAAAAACTTAATAGATCCGTTTGTTGAAAAGGGAGTTGGACAAATTGTTTATTCAGGTGGAGAACCCTTGAGTCGTTTTGATGATCTTATTCGTTTTTTGAACCATTACAAGAGTACATGCGACCAATGGATCTATACATCAGCTTTCGGTTTGACTGAAGAAAAAGCAAAGGCCTTAAAAGAAGCCGGACTAAATGGAGCTGCAATAAGTTTAGATCATCATATCGAAGAACAGCACAATATTTTTAGGGGGAATAAGAAATCATATTATTGGGTTTTAGAAGGAATTAAAAACTTACAAAAAGTAGGAATCTTAGTCTCGATAAATGTTTGCCCGACTAAAAAATATATATCGGAAGATGGCCCAACACAAATGATTCAATTAGCAAAAAAACTTGAAATCCCCATTGTGAATTTCTTGGAGCCAAGGGCTGTTGGTGCATATGCAAACAAAAATGTAGAACTGAATCAAGAAGAAAAAGACTATTTACAAGCATTGAGTCAAAAGATGAACTTCAATAAAACGTTCTACGATTATCCCACTGTATTATTTCCTTCAGGTTATAGAAAAACAACGCCTTGTGGTGGAGGTCGTTCTTATTTATTATTGGACTACGACGGAGCCCTATATCCTTGTCCATTTTGCAAAACAAGATTGGCTGCGATTCCAATAAATTCCCAAGAAAATGTATGCTTTGGAACCTAAACTGATTTTATGCAAAGTATCTCCCAAACGACTTTCAAAACAGCGCTGACTATTTTATCAACAGCATTTAAAGATAATCCAAGTGTACTTTGGGTGGTGAAAAAAGATCATAAAATTAATAACCGTATTACCGTTTTATGTTCGTTTTGTTTGAAAGTTGCTATTGAAAAAAAAGGAGCTTTTATTACAGATGATCAAAAAGGTGTTGCTCTTTTAATTAAAAGTTGGAAAAGGCAAAGTCCGTTTAGTTGGCTAACTGGCTATTTACGCTTGGGACAATATTGTATTGGATGGAACAGGGCGTATTCTATCATCAAAAGAGAACAAAGAATTCAAGAAAGAAGACCTAAAACCCGGCACTTGTATTTTTGGATGTTGGCAGTAAAGGATCATACTTATGGACTTGAAACTATAAAAGCAATTAGGGATTTTGTATTTGCTTATTCAGAGAAAGAAAAACTTCCAATTTACGCGGAAACGACCATGAAATCGACCTTAAATTTATACCTAAGATATGGTTTTGAAATATACGACACTTGGGAAACTGGGGTTGAAGGCATAACTGTTTACTTTATTCGTCGTGATTGGAAAAAGTGTCAGTGATTTTTGCGTTGATTCGTTGTTTAAGTTCTTCAAAATCATCATTATATTTTGGGTAATCTGTTCTAAACCATCTGTCCCATAAGTTGAGGTAAATTCCATAATTGAAATGAATAAATTTGTGGTGTTGAAAATGGTGGAGTGACGTATTAAAAACACGAAAAACAGCTAGTTTATTTGGTCGTAATTCATATCCGCAATGACCGTAAACTGATATAAATAACAGAAAAAATGAGAACGCAACCAACACCCATTCATGAATTGGCAATATCAAAGCCACGATTGGAATAATACCAACCTGAATAACACCTTCGACAGGATGAAACGAAAAGGCCGACCAAGCATTAGGTTTGAGTGATTTGTGATGCTTTAGATGGACGGATTTGAAAAGAAGCGAACTGTGCAAAAGCCGATGACTCCAATAAAAATAAAAGTCGTGTATTGCCAGCGCCAAAAAAAATGAAATTAATAAAAACAAGTAATCAATAAATGTTTTTGGAAGTTCTGTTTGAATTTGTGTATATCCATGATCGATACCATAGCCTAGTAAAAAACCTACTAATCCGAATACAAATAGATTTAAAAAGGTGTTCTTAAACTCTGGTCGGGAAGGATCACTGGCGCTCTCTTCGATTAAAAAAACTGCTTTTTTACCTTTAAACAATACATCTAAGTACCAAAAATAACATATCAAAGCAAATGCGCTGATGGGAATAAAAATCGTCCAAAATATCATAATTCAGTTTTAGGTTGAACTCCATTGTTTTTCAAAAGTCGGTAATGAGAAACATACGCATTCACAAAACTATCTTCATGATTATATGGAAGTCCGAAATCAATTGAAGTTTGCTTTATTATAGGTGTAATGGCAGTGCAATGAGCATGATTTATTGACGGAAAAAGATGATGTGCAACATGGTGATTAAATCCACCAAAAAGGAAATTTAAAAACCAATTTTTTGTAGCAAAGTCAATTACAGAAAGGAGTTGATGATGTGACCACGAATTTGGCATTAATCCATTTTCATCGGGGAGTAAGAATAAAGAATTTTCGGCTACATGTGAAGGTATTAATGCTAAGGTAATCAATAAACTAGCGGTGAAATTCATTCCTAAAAAAGCTAGTAAAAAATGATAGCAAAAAAGGGAAAAACAAACAAGGGAAACTTTTAATTTGGTCCAAAATGTTATTTGAAAAAAATAACTCGAACTGAGGCTACATGGCGGAAATTAAACAAA
>JAGORP010000032.1 GCA_018062725.1 Flavobacterium sp. | reverse complement strand
GAGTAATTTTTTGCAAAAGTAGGTCATTGCGAGGAACGAAGCAATCTTTTCAAGGTTATAAACTTTGTCACTTTGAACCTTTGCAACTTTACCACTTAAAATATATCTTTGAAAAATGCAATTATCTGTTATCATCCTCAACTATAACGTCCGCTATTTCCTCGAGCAATGTGTTTTAAGTGTTCAAAAAGCATTAGAAGGCATTGATGGAGAAATTATTGTGGTCGATAATAATTCTTCTGATGATAGTTGCGCGATGATGAAACAGCGTTTTCCAAATGTCAAACTCATCGAAAACAAAGAAAATTCAGGTTTTCCAAAAGGGAATAATATAGGTGTTGCAGAAGCCAAAGGTGAATATATTTGCATTCTCAATCCAGATACTGTGGTTGCCGAAGATGCTTTTAGTAAAGTCATTGCGAGGTACGAAGTAATCTCTTCAAGTGTAGGAATAATAGGTTGTAAGCTCATCGATGGTACTGGAAATTTTCTTCCCGAATGCAAACGAGGTGTTCCAACGCCTTGGGTTGCTTTTACCAAAATTTTTAGTTTATATAAGATCTTTCCAAAATCTAACTTTTTCAATCAATATTATGCGCAGCATTTAAATGAAAATGAGACAGGTAAAGCTGATATTCTTGTAGGTGCTTTTATGGTGATGAAACGCGATTTGTACCTTGAAGTGGGAGGATTTGACGAAAATTGTTTCATGTATTCCGATGATATTGATTTGTCTTATATGGTTTTAAAAAAGGGTAAATCAAATTATTACTTTCATGAAACCTCAGTAATACATTATAAAGGGGAAAGTACAGTGCGTGACGGAACTTATATGAAACGTTTTCGCGAAGCCATGATGTTTTTTTATAAAAAGCATTTTGGAGGTTCTTTCTTTTTTGATATGTTGATGCGAATGGGTGCGTTTGCGTTTCTCTTATTTAAGAAAAACCAACAACAAAATAAAAGTAGAAATATAGATATAACAATTCTGTTTTCTAAAAAAAAGGATACTCCATACAATTTGAAAGTAGACAAAATAGTAGCGAATTTCAATGATTTTAAAAATGATTCCAAAAAAAATATAGAAATTTTATTTGATATACACACTTTTAGCTTCAAAGATATCATTGCTTTTATGGAAAAAAATAAAGCTAACAATTTGACTTTCAAGAATTATATTCCTGAATCTGGGTTTTTAATTGGAAGTAATCATGCAAACGACATCGGACAAGTAATTAATTTAACAAAAAATAGCTGATTGGTGACATTGCGAATGAAAAATTGTTAATTTTGCAAACCAATTAAGTAAACACAACTATAGTTTAAAGATATGGCAAAGTTTGAATTGAAATTACCCAAAATGGGTGAAAGTGTTGCAGAAGCAACAGTTACCAACTGGTTAAAACAGGTTGGAGATAAAATTGAAATGGACGAAGCAGTACTTGAAATTGCTACCGATAAAGTAGACAGTGAAGTGCCTTCTGAAGTAGCTGGAACACTTGTTGAAATTCTTTTCAATACTGATGATGTGGTGCAAGTAGGTCAAACGATTGCTATTATTGAAACAGAAGGTGGTGCTGTGGAAGCGACTCCTAAGGCAGAAACAGTTTCAGTTCCAGTGGCAGAAATAACGAAAACACTTGAAGCAGCAAAAGAAGCGGTAGCGCCTGCTAATTTCGCTGATTCAGACAAATTCTTTTCCCCATTAGTTAAAAATATAGCGAAAGAAGAAGGAATTTCATTGGCTGAATTAGAATCAATCCAAGGTTCTGGTAAAGATGGTCGTGTAAATAAAGAAGACTTATTAAATTATATTAAAAATAGAGGGAATCAACCTGCTGTGGCTCCAGTGGCAGCAACTCCAAAAGCAGTGGCTCCAGTTCAAACAGCTTCGCCTGCAGTTCCTGTATCGGTGAACGGTGGAGACGAAATCGTGGAAATGGACAGAATGCGTAAGCTGATTTCTGGTTACATGGTGGCTTCGGTGCAAACTTCGGCTCACGTGCAGTCCTTCATTGAGGTGGATGTGACGAACATCGTAAAATGGAGAGACAAAGTGAAAGCAGCTTTTGAAAAACGTGAAGGTGAAAAACTAACGTTTACCCCAATCATGATGGAAGCAGTTGCCAAAGCATTGAAAGATTTCCCAGGCATGAATATTTCGGTGGATGGTGAATTTATCATCAAACGTAAGAACATCAACTTGGGTATGGCGGCAGCTTTACCAAACGGAAACTTAATCGTTCCGGTAATTAAAAATGCTGACCAATTGAATTTGGTTGGAATGGCAAAAGCAGTTAATGATTTAGGAAACCGTGCCAAAGCAGGTAAATTAAAACCAGACGATACGCAAGGAGGTACTTATACGGTAACGAATGTGGGAACTTTTGGTTCTGTTTTTGGAACACCAATTATCAATCAACCACAAGTGGGAATCTTAGCGTTAGGTGCAATTAGAAAAGTACCAGCCGTTATTGAAACTCCGGAAGGTGATTTTATCGGAATCCGTCAAAAAATGTTCTTATCGCACTCGTACGATCACAGAGTGGTAGATGGTGCATTAGGGGGAAGCTTCGTGAAAAGAGTAGCCGATTATTTGGAAGCTTTTGATGTAAATAGAGATTTTTAATAGCTAAAACTTATATTTAAACCATATAAGACATGTAAGCGCATTTAAGGTTTTACTTATTTGGACTTATATGACTTATATGGTTTTCTTTTTTTATTTTTGCAGTTCAAATTAACATAATGGAATTAAAACTAAACCGACCAATTTGCTTTTTCGACCTTGAAACCACTGGAATAGATGTAGCGCGTGACCGAATTGTAGAAATTGCTGTGGTTAAAATATACCCTAACGGAAACAAAGAAAGTAAAACGTGGTTGGTAAATCCTACCATTCCAATTCCGCCAAGTGCGACGGCAATTCATGGAATCAGTAATGAAAAAGTAGCCAATGAGCCAACTTTTAAAGAATTAGCATCTCAAATTCATGCCATGATTAAAGATTCAGATTTGGCAGGATTTAATTCAGATCGATTCGATATTCCGTTGTTGGCTGAAGAATTGTTACGTGCGGAGGTTGATTTCGATATGAAAAACCGTGTCTCGGTAGATGTGCAAACCATCTTTCATAAAATGGAAGAACGTACGTTAAGCGCGGCTTACAAGTTTTATTGTGGGCAAAGTCTTGAAAATGCACACAGTGCCGAAGCCGATACCGAAGCAACCTATGAAATTCTAAAAGCGCAATTGGACCGTTATCCAGAATTGGAAAACGATATGAAATCACTTTCAGAATTTACCACTCGTAAAAAATCAGTTGATTTTGCTGGATTTATCGCTTTGAATGCCGAAGGACAAGAAATATTCACTTTCGGAAAACATAAAGGAGCTTTAGTGGATGAGGTCTTAGATAAAGAACCAGGCTATTTCGGTTGGATTCAAAACGCTGATTTCCCATTATATACCAAAAAAGTGCTTACCGGCATTAAATTAAGAAAGTTAAATACAAAAGGTTAGAGGTTAGGTGATGGATGTTTTTACCCATCATCGAACACCCATCATCAAACATCAAATAATGAAAATAATCTGCATCGGTCGCAATTATGCCGACCATATTTCAGAACTAAATAACGAACGCCCAGAGGAACCGGTTATCTTTTTGAAACCAGATTCATCTATTTTATTAAAGCAACATCCTTTTGTGATTCCTGAATTTTCAGATGATGTACATCATGAAGTGGAAGTTTTAGTTAAAATCAATAAAGTAGGTAAATATATTTATACCAAATTTGCGCATAAGTATTATGATGAAATTGGTTTGGGAATCGATTTTACGGCACGAGATTTACAATCCAAGTTGAAAGAAAAGGGCTTGCCGTGGGAAAAAGCAAAGGCTTTTGACGGTTCAGCGGTAATAAGTGACTTTTTATCGATAAAAGAATTCGATTCGATAGAAAATATTAACTTTGAGTTAAGGAACAATAAGCAAGTTGTTCAGTCCGGAAATACAAGTCAAATGCTTTGGAAAGTAGATGAAATCATATCTGTTGTCTCTCAGTATTTTACATTAAAAAAAGGGGATGTTATTTTTACAGGGACACCATCGGGTGTTGCAAAAGTTAATCCTAACGATGTGTTAGAAGGATTTTTAGAAAACAAACTAATGTTTAAGATTCAAATAAAATAAATGGCCATACATTATAATTTAGCAAAAGTATATGCAATCTCTGATGACGATGCTGATTTCGTTCGTCAAATTATAACTCTTTTTGTAGAAGAAGTACCTGAGGATATCAAACATATGAAGGCGGGCATAAAAACAAAAGATTATGCTCAGGCCTATAGTTATGCTCATAAAACGAAACCAACTTTGGATTTGTTAGGTATGGATGCCGCTAAAGAGGAAATTCTTCAAATTGAACAATGGACCCGCGATCAAGGGAAGAAAAAAGAAATCAAAGAAGTCTATAAAAGCTTAGAAGCTAGAATTGAAGCAGCACTCGAAGAGGTGAAAAAAGACTTTAGTGTTTTGTAATTTTTTTCTAGTTTTTAGCAAGTAATTATCTATTTAAATAAACAAATGAAAGCAGCTATTGTAACTATAGGTGACGAAATTCTAATTGGTCAAATTGTAGATACCAATTCTGGTTTTATTGCAAAATCATTGGATAAAATTGGAATCAGAGTTCATGAAATGTTTTCGATTTCCGATGATAAAAAACATATCTTAGAGACGCTTTCGAAACTTCAAAACACAGTCGAAGTTGTTCTTATAACTGGTGGTTTAGGGCCAACCAAAGATGATATTACTAAAAAAACGTTGTGTGAATACATGGGTGATGTTTTGGTAATGGATGAAAAAGTGTTGGCGCATGTAACGCAGCTTATCGAGCAATATTTTAAACGCCCCATTACGCAATTAAATAAAGATCAAGCGCTAGTGCCTTCTCAATCGGAAGTGTTATTCAATCAAGTGGGTACCGCTCCCGGGATGTGGATGGAAAAAGAAAATACCGTTTTTATTTCATTGCCAGGAGTGCCTTTTGAAATGAAATACCTCATAGAAAACGAAGTTATTCCTCGTTTGGTTAAAAAATACAAACGTCCTTACATTGTTCATAAAACCTTGTTGACATATGGCGTAGGAGAGAGTCTTTTAGCAGAGCGTATTGAATCGTGGGAAGATAATTTGCCAGAGTTTATCAAGTTGGCGTATTTGCCAAGTCCTGGTCGTGTTCGCTTACGTTTAACGGCACGCGGAAATGATGAATCTCTTCTGATTGAAGGCTTGGAAAATGAAATAAATAAATTAAAACCACAAATTGAAGATTGTTTGGTTGGTTTTGAAGAAGAAGAAACTTTAGAGGTTGTTTTAGGGACACTTTTGACAAAAATGAAGCTGACTATTGCTACTGCCGAAAGTTGTACAGGAGGTAAAATTGCTTCGCTGTTGACTTCCGTTTCGGGTGCTTCCAATTATTTTAGAGGAAGTGTGGTAAGCTATGCTACCGAAGTAAAAAGTAACGTGTTACACATTTCGGAAACGCTAATAAAAAAGTATTCTGTTGTGAGTGAGCAAGTTGCTATTGAAATGGCCTTGCAAGTACAAAAAATAATGCAAACAGACTACGCAATTGCTACAACTGGCAACGCTGGACCCTCAAAAGGAGATTCAGAGGCAGAGGTTGGAACGGTTTTTATTGCCATCGCAACCCCAAAAGGTGTTTTTTGCGAAGAATTTAACTTCGGTCAGCCTCGTGAAAAAGTCATAGATAGAGCGGTTAACAAAGGATTAGAGTTGGTTTATAAAGAAATTTTAAAAAACTAATAAAAATATTTTGCGTAATCGTTTTCTTTTTTGTTACTTTGCACCCTGATTTTGAATAACGATAAAAGATAAGATAATGTCAAGAGTTTGTGACCTTACAGGAAAAAGAGCGATGGTAGGAAATAACGTTTCTCACGCTATGAACAAGACTAAGAGAAAATTCTCTGTTAACTTGGTTAAAAAACGTTTTTACCTTCCTGAAGAAGACAGATGGATTACTCTAAGAGTAGCTGCTTCTACAATTAAAACGATTAACAAAAACGGAATTTCTGCAGTTCTTAAAAAAGCACAAGCAGACGGATTTATTAAATAATCTGTTCCTAAATAACTATATAGCAAGATGGCAAAGAAAGGTAATAGAATCCAGGTAATTTTAGAATGTACTGAGCACAAAACTTCTGGCGTAGCTGGAACGTCTCGTTACATCACGACTAAAAACAAAAAGAATACTCCAGACAGATTAGAGATTAAAAAATTTAATCCAATCTTAAAAAGAGTAACTGTTCACAAAGAGATTAAATAATTAGAAGGTTTTTATCTTCAAATAAATAGTATAAGTCATGGCAAAGAAAACCGTTGCAACCTTACAAACAGCTTCTAAGAGATTATCTAAAGCAATCAAAATGGTAAAATCACCTAAAACTGGTGCTTACACTTTTGTTGAAGCAATCATGTCTCCAGAAGAAGTAGATACTTTCTTACAAAAGAAATAATCTTATCTATTCAATATACAAAAGCTACTTTCCTTGGGGAGTAGCTTTTTTATTTTATATTTGTATTGATTTTTTTTAGAAGCCAATCAACAGTACTTTTTTTAAGCGCTATACCTGCTGTGCGTTTCAATCTGTCATTGCGAGCTTGCGAAGCACCCGAGGTAAAACCGAACGGAGCGAAGCAATCTCACACTAACAGGATTTCCACTTCCATCAGGGCTAATTACAAACTGTTGGCTTCTATTAAACAAATGCATAACTCAAAATTCATAACTTAAAATGAGCTTTTTTAAAAAATTATTTTCTTCCGAAAAAAAAGACTCTAGCCTTAGTCAAGAGGCAAAAGAAACTCTCGATAAAGGCCTTGAAAAATCAAGTACCTCTTTTTTATCCAAATTAACCAAAGCGGTTGCCGGTAAGTCTAAAGTTGATGATGACGTTTTAGATAATTTGGAAGAAGTATTAGTGACCTCTGATGTTGGAGTTAACACTACTCTAAAAATTATTGAGCGTATCGAGGAACGCGTTGCTAAAGATAAATACCTCGGAACCGAAGAACTCAATTTAATTCTACGCGAGGAAATCGCTAGTTTATTATCGGAAACCAATTCGGGAGAAGAAACAGAATTTACCATTCCTGCCAACAAAAAACCGTATGTGATTATGGTAGTAGGTGTCAATGGTGTAGGAAAAACTACCACGATTGGAAAATTAGCCAATCAATTTAAAAAGGCTGGTTATAAAGTAGTCTTAGGTGCCGCTGATACTTTCCGTGCCGCAGCTATCGATCAATTGCAAATTTGGGCGGATAGAGTAGAGGTACCCATCGTAAAACAACAAATGGGGAGTGACCCTGCTTCGGTTGCTTTTGATACTTTACAGAGTGCTGTTTCACAAGATGCCGATGTGGTGATTATAGATACTGCAGGCCGTTTGCATAATAAAGTGGGTTTAATGAACGAATTAACAAAAGTAAAGCGTGTCATGCAAAAAGTGGTAGAAGATGCCCCACACGACGTTTTATTGGTATTAGACGGTTCTACTGGTCAAAATGCTTTTGAGCAAGCCAAAGAGTTTACAGCTGCTACAGAAGTTACCTGTTTAGCGGTTACAAAATTAGACGGTACTGCAAAAGGCGGTGTCGTTATTGGTATTTCCGATCAATTTCAAATTCCAGTTAAATATATTGGAGTAGGTGAAGGAATTAATGATTTACAAGTGTTCAACAAATACGAGTTCGTGGATTCGTTTTTTAAATAAATATGTTACAAAGTTTTAAACCGCTACATTTATTTTTGTTTGCCACTTCTGCTTTATTATTAGCACGAACCGTGGGCAATTTATATCTTGAATTGGGATGCTATTGTATTGCGTTACTGCTGTATATACTAGCACTTCTTAAGTTTAAGAAAACAAAATAAAAAAAAACGCCAATAATATAATTGGCGTTTTTTAATTTATACAGCTCCAAGAGTGTATAATTGTTCCATGGTTGGCGACTGACTTCCACCAGCTGGTTCCAACGTAATACCGAAGGCTTCAGCGTCACCGGTATTGCTCACCGCAAAGAAGCGACTATTGTTTTCATTAAAGTTATTCAATAATCCAATGCTTGTTGGGGTTAGAGTAGGTTTTAATTTTAACGACCAAACCTGATACACCATCCCTTTCGGTGGTTCTGGTAATCCAGAAGCATCTACATATACCGTTTGTGTTTCCTTATTCCAATATACTTTTGCTGAAGAACTTGGTGAAACGGTTTGTCCTGCTAAGGCTACCACCGTATTTTTTGTATCTCGTATGACCGTCAAAGCTTCATTAGTTTGTTTGTTTTTAGTTTCGGTTGAAACGACCACTTCATTCAACTTTGATTTTTCATTTTCCAACGTCACAATCTCATTTTCAAAAGAAACCTGTTGGTTGTATAAATAACCAACACCAAGTAATAAAACTGCTGCTGCTGCCCATCCTAAATAATTAGAAGTAGTCTTTTTTGGCTTTAATTCTATAACTTTATGACTATGTTTGATTTCCAATTGTGATTTTATTTTAGAAAAATTTTCTACCGATAAAAAAGGTGAAAAACTTGTCGAAAGCGCCAAAATTGATTTTTCAATAGACGTAATTTCATCCTCTATTTCTTTATGTTTTTTGGCCAGTTCTGCGATTTCTATATTTTGGTTATCGTCTAATAAACCATATACATAGAGTTCTAAAATTCCGGAGGCTATATATTCTTTTGTTTCCATTATACTTGCAAAAAGTTTCTTAAATCGTTTATACAATTTCTATTATTCGTTTTTACCGTGCCCAAAGGAATTTCTAATTCCTCAGAAGCTTCTTGTTGAGTGTAGCCTTTGAAAAATAATAAATCGATTAAAGCAATACATTTTGGTTTTAACTTTTTAATAAATTCTTGAATTCCAATAGCATCAATCTTATTAATGAATTTGTTATTGTCTTCAAATAGATGTACGAAATTTTCGGAGGATAGGTTTTTTTTAGCGTTGTTAAAGTTTTTAGAACGCATTTTATCAATACTAGAATTTCTAGCAATGTTAAGCATCCAAGTATAAAATCGCCCTTTCGATTCATTATACGAATCTATGTTTTTCCAAATTTTAATGAATACTTCTTGTAAGATGTCTTCAGCTTCTTCTTTATCTTTTATTATATTGGAAATGATAGCAAACAAACTTTTGGCATACATATCATATAAGACATTATAGGCTCGATCATCTTTTTCTTGGATTAATAGTAAAATATCTTCTTGTGACATACATCTGTATTTTTTGAGATTTACAAATCTAATTAAACTTTTTCATAATTCTCAGAATTCTATTACAACTCTTTAATCTATTGAAAAAGAGCTATTTGATAAAAAAATTTAAAAATTTTCATCTTTTTTAAAACCATGACAATCTATTCTGCGTATATCACTTTATAATCATTAAAAAAATATACAAATGAAAAAATCAAGAGTTTACTTAGGTCTGTCGCTTGTTGCAATTTCGGGTCTATTGTTAATTGCTGCAGATCATGCAGATGCGCCTGCAGTAACCGGTAACGGAAATGACATTACAGATGTTTATGCTTTTCAAGGAGCCGATACCAACAACATGGTGTTTGTTGTTAACACACAGGGATTATTGTCGCCTGGAGCTACTGGAAGTGCCACATTTAAAGAAAATGTAATGACAGAAATTAATATCGACAATAATGGCGATAATGTTGAAGATTTGGTGATTCAAGCAATTAAGAGAGGTAACAAAATGTATTTTTTTGGCCCCGTAGCACCAGGAACTCCAGGAACTTCAAGTACTGTTAAAACTTCAGCAGCAGCAGGAAGCGTAGAAATTTCTAAATATGGTGCTTCAGCCAAAATAGCAACTACGAATGGAATGAAGTTTTTTGCTGGACCAAGAGATGATCCATTCTTTTTCGATTTAAATCAATACAAAGCAATACTTGCTGGAACGGCAGGTGGATTTAATAATCCAGGAACCGACACTTTTGCAGGAACAAATGTTTTAGCTACGATTATTGAAGTGCCTAAAACAATGTTAGGTTCCTCTTCAACTATAAATGTGTGGGCAGAAACAAAACAAAAACAATAATTCAAATAACTTATTTTTAAAAAGAGAACAAATGAAAACAAATAGAACCAAATTTTTAGTAGTTGCTATACTGACAACTGCCATTTTAGCAAGTTGTAGTGATAATGATAATGATATGGTACCTGTGATTCCTGCTACCGATTTTTCGGGTACTTATGTTCAAAAAGATCAAATGGCTAGACCAGCAATTAATACTGTTTTTATTGCTTCTGGCATGCCTAAAGATGATTTTAATATGACCACTCCTTCAACAATGGGAGCTACCTATCAATCGGTTTTTCAATCTAGATTATTAGCTTTGAATCCTGCGTATACCACTAATGCTTTAGGTCAAACGGCTGCTCAATTTACAGGACTTTTAGCAACCGATGTATTAGGGGTGGCTAAATCGGGAACGACAACTTTTTTTGACGGTGTAAATGTATTAACAGGTCGCGCTCTTGCCGATGATGTAATTGATACCGAACTATTGTTGATTTTTGGTGGGCCAACAGGTGGCTCAAATCCGGGATTGACTTCCGATAATGTCGATGCCAACGACAAAGCTTTTTTGACCTCATTTCCCTACTTAGCCACGGCTTGGTAATATAATTTCAAAAAAAGAGCGCATACCTACTTGTGCGCTCTTTTTTATAAAAACAAGACAAAAACAAGACAAAAACAAGACAAAAACAAAAACTACAATGAAAACATTCAATTTAGCGATTATTATATTTATGACTTTATTAATGATGAGTTGTGAAAAAAAATCGGATATAGTTACAAATAGTAAGGATTATAATGCCTTTTTAGAATCAAATGACAACAAATCAATCGATTTTGCTAAAAATGAAATCGATTTTTGGCAAGAGAAATTCGATGCATCTCCTAATCAAATTACCTATTTATCTCAAATAGCTTCGAATTATTCGAAATTATTTGAAATAACTGGAACTATTCAATATTTGGTCAAAGCAGAAGAATTATTACTAAAATCGAATGAAGCCTTTCGTTATACTCAAGTGGGAACTATTCGTTCACTAGCCAGAAACTACATTACACAGCATCGTTTTAAAGAGGCTTTGGGATTAGCCAACAAAGCTCTAGAAATTGGTGAAGGAATGAAGGAAACTCAAAAATTACTCTTTGATGTTCAAATGGAATTAGGTAATTATAAAGAAGCCGAAAAATGGTTAAAAGCGACTCAAAGTTACACAGAATTCGATTTCTTTATTCGTTTAGCCAAATGGAATGATCATTTAGGGGATTTACCTACCGCAATTTCATTGATGGAAAAAGCAACAAAGAAAGCCGAAAATTCGGAAAATAAAAACTTGATGGTTTGGAGCTATTCTAATTTGGGGGATATGTACGGTCACGCAGGTAAAATTAAAGATTCCTATAAGTATTATTTGAAAACGTTAGCATTAGATCCACATAATAGTTATGCATTAAAAGGGATTGCATGGATCGCCTTTTCACATGAAAAAAATACCAAAGAAGCAAATCGAATTATCGATGTTTTGGTAAAAAAACACCATTCTCCTGACTTGTATTTACTGAAAGCTGAAATCGCTGAATATGAAAATAAAAACGTAGAAAAAGAAAAAAACATAACCAATTATTTTTACATGTTGCAAGAAAATGATTACGGAGTAATGTACAATAAATACAACGCATTAATTTTTTCAGATGATAAATCTACCGCCAAAATTGCCTTGAGTATTGCGGAACAGGAAATTAAAAACCGACCAACTCCAGATTCCTATGATCTATTGGCTTGGGCTTATTATAATCTTGGAGCCTACAAGAAAGCCTTTGAAATTGCTCAAAAACATGTAGTGGGTAAATCATTTGAACCGGAATTGAATTATCATTTGGCTATGATCTATAAAGCCAATAACAAAAATAGTTTGATAGCACCTATAAAAAAAGACTTGTTAATGAGTACTTTTGAGTTAGGTCCTACTTATACTCAAAAAATAGAAAAATTATAATGAAACAGTTCCTATATATATTCTTTATTTTTGTTGCCTATACCAGTTATGCTCAAATACGTAAAGGAACAATTTTTGATGCAAATGGCAATGCGATCGAAAACGCATATATCATCAATATAAATTCTAATAGCCATGCTCATACCGATGAATTTGGAAATTTCGGAATAGAAAAAACCAATGTTGGGGATGTTTTAGAAGTTTCGGCTTTGGGTTTCAAGAAAAGTAAATTCAATGTAAGTGAAAGTAGCATTGAAATCATTTTGGAAGCTGATTTTTATCAATTGGATCAAGTCGTAATCCATTCTAAAGTTTCGGCTATGAATGTGATTTCAAAACTTGATTTACAAACCAAACCGGTAAATTCTTCTCAGGAAATTTTGCGCAAAGTACCCGGATTATTTATTGGTCAACACGCTGGTGGAGGTAAAGCCGAACAAATTTTTTTACGTGGTTTTGATATCGATCATGGGACCGATATAGCTTTGTCGGTCGATGGAATGCCTGTCAATATGGTTTCTCATGCTCACGGACAAGGCTATGCCGATTTACATTTTGTTATTCCTGAAACCATCGAAAAAATTGATTTCGGAAAAGGAACTTATTATGCCAATAAAGGTGATTTTGCTACTGCTGGATATGTTGCTTTTCAAACGAAAGAAAAGGTGGAACAGAATAGTTTGGCATTTGAAGTCGGACAATTCAATACCATGAGAACCGTTGGTCTTTTCAATTTGTTGGAAAATCAGAAAAAACAAAGCGCTTTTGTAGCTACTGAATATGTATTGACTGATGGTCCTTTCGATTCGCCTCAAAATTTTAAAAGAGTCAATTTATTCGGAAAATACACCAACAGTCAATCTGAAAATACTAAGTTTTCGATTACGGCTTCTCGTTTTTCAAGTAAATGGGATGCGTCAGGACAAATTCCGCAGCGATTGGTAGCCAACGGAACCATTTCACGTTTCGGTGCTGTAGATGATACCGAAGGAGGAAATACCTCAAGAACCAATTTAAATGTGTCTTTGCTGAAAAATAGTAGTGAAAATACCTTTTTAAAAACGAATGCTTTTTATTCCAATTATCAATTTGAATTGTATTCGAACTTCACTTTTTTTCTTGAAGATCCAATTAATGGTGACCAAATTAAACAAAAAGAAAACAGAACTATTTATGGTTTGAATGCCGAATTCAATAAAAGAATGAAAGTCAATACCACGGATGTCTTAGTACAAATCGGTTTTGGTTTTCGTGCTGATGAAACCAAAAACACCGAGTTGTCGCATACATTAAACCGAAGTGAAACGCTAGAAAATATAATGTTAGGAGACATTGATCAAACCAATGTTTTCTCTTACTTGAATTCCGAATTTGATTTTGGAAAATTAAAGATTAATCCAGCCCTTCGAATGGATTATTTTAAGTTCAATTACCAAGATAAATTGGCGACAAACTATTCAACACAATCGGAAGATAAAGTAAAATTCTCTCCCAAATTGAACTTCATCTTTACTCAAAATAATAATGTGCAATTTTATCTAAAATCGGGATTGGGTTTCCATTCCAACGATACCAGAGTTGTCGTAGCGCAAACAGGAAAGAAGATTTTGCCAACGGCTTTTGGCAGTGATTTAGGAACCATCTTTAAGCCTTTTCCCAGATTGGTCGTGAATTCGGCACTTTGGTATTTGGATTTACAACAAGAGTTTGTGTATGTGGGCGATGCAGGTATCGTAGAGCCAAGTGGCCGATCGAAACGTATGGGGATTGATTTCGGATTGCGTTATCAAATGACCAATTATTTGTTTTTTGATGCCGATGCTAATTATACTTATGCCCGAAGTACTGATGCTCCTAAAGGGCAAGATTATATTCCTTTGGCACCCGATTTTACAGGTACTGGTGGTTTTAGTGTAACTGATTATAAAGGTTTTTCGGGTGGATTTCATTACCGTTATTTGAAAACACGTCCAGCGAATGAAGATAATTCAATTCTTGCGAAAGGTTATATGATTTCCGATTTGAATGTAAATTATAAGTATCAAAAATTCATTTTTGGAATCTCTGCAGAAAATATTTTCAATTCAAAATGGAATGAGACACAATTTGCCACCGAATCAAGATTGAAAAATGAAGTGGCAAGTGTAGAAGAAATTCATTTTACGCCAGGAACGCCTTTCTTTATGAAAGGAAAAATAACATACACTTTTTAGTTAAGTTTGTTTGTTTTGATTGTTTTAAAAAAAAGCTCATTAGCGATTATTCTAATGAGCTTTTTCATATTTAGATCCCATTTACAATCCCTACAAAGTCATCGGCTTTTAATGCTGCTCCACCAATCAATCCGCCATCTACATCGGGTTTCGAGAATATTTCTTTTGCATTTTCTGGTTTTACACTACCACCATAAAGGATAGAAACATCTTCAGCAATGTCGCTTCCGTATTGTTTGCGAATGGTTTCACGGATAAATTCGTGCATTTCTTGTGCTTGTTCTGGAGTTGCGGTTTCACCAGTACCAATCGCCCAAACGGGTTCGTATGCTAAAATGATATTTTCCCAGGCGTTTGCAGGTAAATGAAACAAGCCATCGCGCAATTGTCCTTCTACAATATTAAAATGACTATTGGTGTTTCTATCTTTAAGCTCTTCTCCAAAACAAAAAATAATTTTAATATCATGTTTTAAAGCGGTATCGACTTTGTTGGCTAATAAAGCATCGGTTTCATGAAAATAGGCTCGACGCTCCGAATGACCTAAAATAACTGTGCTTACGCCAATACTCTTTAGCATATCGGCAGAAATTTCACCTGTAAAAGCGCCACCTTCCGCTTGGTGCATGTTTTGTGCAGCCACTTCAATTGCGGTAAATTCGGTATGATCTACTGCGGAAGCCAAATTAACAAACGTTGGGGCAATGATTACTTTAGCATCGGTATCGGTAGGTAGCTTTTGTATTAATTCATTGATTAAATCTTCAGTTTGTTCGGCATTTTTATTCATTTTCCAGTTGCCAGCTACTATTTTTTGTCTCATTTAATTTTTAATTTAAAAGTTTAGATAGATTTAGTGTTTAAAAAAAACTAAATTTTATTCAAATCTTCTATCGCAGAACTATTTTCCCAATGTTTTCAATAACGTACTTACTTTTTCATGATCGGTTTCAATAGCGCGATACAATTTTACTTTTCCGGTTTTGTCAATAATAATATAACGCGGAATCCAATCTAGGTTAATTGCTTTTCCAAAATCACCTTTCATGCCACCAGGCATTAAGTAATGGTCACCAGTAATGGCGTGTTTTTCAATCCCGACTTTCCAAGCTTCTGTGGTTTTATCGGCCGAAAGAAATACAAACGCAACCTCTGGATTTTCAGCTTGAAGTTCTTTTAATTTTGGCATGTTTTTTACACAATCGCTGCACCATGATGCCCAAGCTTCCATTACAATCGTTTTTCCTTCGTGTTGTTTAAGAATGTCTTTAAGACTGATTTCTTTTCCCGAATGTGAAACCAATTTTTGAGCTAAGGCTTCTTCAGAAAATTGTTTTTCTTGTGCTTTTGTGCATGAAATATTTAAGACAAAAGCGGCAAATAGGCAAATTATTTTTCTCATGATTTATTTCTTTAATTCGTCGTAGGATTTAGTAATTAATTCTTGATAATTTTTTGGATTAAACTGATTTTCAGAGATACCATAATAGTATTTGTATTCGTTTCCATTCCATAAATATTTCACGCCTGGGGTATCTTTTCCTGTACCTAATAATTTCCAAAACGGAATGATTTCGATTATTTTATAAGGATATTCGGCACCCGCTTCTTTGAAAAATGCTGGTATCAAATCGGCTTCCTCATTCATGAATAGGATTAAAACTTCAGGGAAATTTTTGTTGGTTTTCTTCATTTCCGTTAATTCTTTAGCAGCCGTACGACAATGGTCACAACCTGGAACAAAGAAGCATAAGGTTTTTTTACCAGTATCAATTTTGGAAAAGAATTGTGCATATCCTGATTTCTTTTTTACAGGTTCATTAAGAACTACTTCTGCTATTTTTTTGGGTGTTTCCTTAACTACTGAATCTACTATTGGAGTAGTGATTGCTTCAGATTTTACACTTCCAGAATCAATTACTTCTGTAGTTAAACTATCTATTGGAGTAGTTTCAATTGGCATCGACAATTCCGTATTTGATTTTATAGGAGCTAACATAAAAATACCTAAAATAGTTACTAAAGTTATAGTTACCAAAGGCCAAAATTTTGAATTTGATTTTTCAGAAACCAAAGTATACAACCAAACTAATAATCCGATGGCGATGATATTTTTGATAATGGCTTCAATAGGAGTCATCGGAATTAATTCTCCGAAACATCCACAATTTCCCGAATTTCCACCATTAATAAAGGTTTCATAAGATAAATGTGCCACAAAAACGGCCAATAAAGCGATTGTAGCCGGAATAATGATTTTTCTCAAAAAATGACTTTGCAAAATTAAAAATCCTAATGCCAATTCAATTCCGATCAGTATTCTGGAAAACCATGGAGCTATTGCTTCCGAAAAACCTAAGGGATACAATTGTTTTACTTCAAAAGTGGAAATGGCAAAATACGGCGAAGGATACATTTTGGCTACTGCCGAAACGATAAATAAAGCCGAAATGATTATTTGAATGGCTAGAGATAGATTTTTTTTCATAGTTTAATTATTTCCTTCCAAAAGTATTAAAGCGAACACCGCATAATTAATCATGTCTTGGTAATTGGCCTCAATTCCTTCTGAAACAATCGTTTTACCTTTATTATCTTCAATTTGTTTTACCCGAAGTATTTTTTGTAAAATTAAATCGGTTAATGAACTCACTCTCATATCTCGCCATGCTTCACCATAATCGTGGTTTTTGTTTTCCATCAAATCTTTAGTCAATTTGATCTTTTCATCATATAGTTTTACGGCTTCTTCAACGTCTAAATCGGGTTGATCAGCCACGCCTTTATCCAATTGAATCAAAGCCATTATGGAATAATTAATAATCCCAATAAATTCAGGAACTTCTCCTTCGTCTACTTTGCGAACTTCATTTTCTTGAAGGGAACGAATGCGTTGTGCTTTTATAAATATTTGATCGGTAAGCGATGGCAAACGCAAGATGCGCCAAGCACTTCCATAATCTTTCATTTTTTTGCTATATAAATCGCGGCAAATTGCAATGATTGCGTCGTATTGTTGCGAGGTAGTATTCATTAGTTGTTATATTTGTATCAAATTTGTTCAAAAATAACGAATTTAAAATAATAAGCTGTTAATAAAATGCAAATGGCCACAATAAATTGCAAAGGGAATTTAATTGATTTATCCACTCCAAAAGTAATGGGAATTTTGAATATCACTCCCGATTCTTTTTATGATGGAGGGAAGTTTTCTTCGGAAGCATTGATTTTGAGTCAAGTAGAAAAAATGCTTCATGAGGGGGCAACTTTTATTGATATTGGAGGACAATCAAGTCGGCCAACTTCTGAATTTATGTCTTCTGAAGAAGAACAAAAAAGAGTGGTGCCTGTTGTTGATTTACTCCTTAAAAATTTTCCTGAAATACTGCTTTCTATCGATACTTTTCACAGTCAAGTTGCTAATGTTTGTATCGAACATGGAGCTGCTATAATTAATGATATTTCTGCTGGAAGTTTGGATGATAAAATGTTTGAAATAATAGCCAAACACCAAGTGCCCTTTGTCATGATGCACATGCGTGGAACGCCTCAAACGATGCAACAATTAGCTAATTATGAGGATTTAATTAAGGAAATGTTATTCTATTTTTCTCAGAAAATCGCCCAAGCAAGAAGCTACAAAATCAATGATTTGATTTTGGATCCAGGATTCGGATTTGCAAAAACAATCGAACAAAATTTTACCTTATTGCAGCACTTAGAATTGCTACAAATAACTGAATTACCTATTCTAGTTGGTGTTTCTAGGAAATCAATGATTTATAAAACTCTTGAAACGACTCCCGAAAATGCGTTAAACGGAACCACCGTTTTAAATACAGTTGCTTTGACTAAAGGGGCGAAAATTTTACGTGTTCATGATGTAAAAGAAGCAGTAGAATGTGTGAAATTAACCCGTTTTTAATTTAAAAAACGTTCAATTTGCGGAATGGTGTCTGGCGCAACTGGTCTTCCGTTTTTGATGGCTACACCCGTTACTTTTGCAGTTAAAATGGCTTTGTTATCAGCAATTCTGATAATATTTTGGTGAAATACGACTTTTAAATTACCCTCTTTTTCTGCCGAAACTTCAATTTTGAAGGTATCACGACTCACTAACGAATTTTTGAAATTCATTTCAATACTTTTTACAACCAATAAAATATTATTTTGGGCAAATTCTACAAAATCAATCCCGTGATGATGTAAGAATTCATGACGAGCATGCTCTAAATAATTTTGATACACAGAATTGTTTACGATGCCTTGTACATCTAATTCATAATCTCTTACATTTAATTCAATTGAAAATTTTTCCATTATTTAAGGGTTGATTTCTTCTTCGTGATTTATAAACTGAGCTTCATACAATTTTCTGTAATAGCCTTCTTCTTTTTGTAATAGGGTTTGATGATTGCCTTCTTCCACTACGATTCCTTTGTCAAGAACCAAAATTTTATCGGCATTAATAACGGTTGCTAATCGGTGTGCAATGACTATTGAAGTACGATTTTTGGTTAACGTAACCGTTGCTTTTTGAATCATTTCTTCCAAATAAGCATCGATGGAGGAAGTGGCTTCATCCAATATCAAAATACTTGGATTACTCACATATGCGCGTAGGAAAGCAATTAACTGGCGTTGCCCCGACGATAGCATATTTCCTCTTTCTTTGACATTGTAATCGTAATTGTCAGGAAGACTCATGATAAAATTATGGGCACCAATTTCTTTGGCCGCTTGAATTACTTCTTCTCTTGAAATACTTTCGTTATTGAGCGTAATGTTATTGTGAATAGAATCGGCAAAAAGAAAAACGTCTTGTAGAACCACTGCAATTTGCTTACGTAAACTGTCTAACGTAAAATTTTGAATGTTTTGATCATCTATAGTAATGGTTCCCGACTTGATATCGTAAAAACGGTTGAGCAGATTGATAATAGTTGATTTTCCAGCTCCGGTTGCTCCAACAATGGCAATGGTTTCTCCTTGATTTACCGAAAGATTGATGCTTTTTAAGACCTCTTCAT
>JAGORP010000031.1 GCA_018062725.1 Flavobacterium sp. | reverse complement strand
ATGGTAATCTTACCTTATATACTTGGGATGCAGTAGAAGGAAAAAAAGCTTTTTGGCATTCGACTTCGCACGTAATGGCGCAAGCATTGGAAGAATTATTCCCTGGAATCAAATTAACCATTGGACCCGCTATTGAAAAAGGGTTTTATTATGATGTGGATTTTGGTGATAAGAAAATTACGGATGCTGACTTTAAAAAAGTAGAAGACCGTGTTTTAGAAATTGCTCGTGAAAAACACGAATTCAAAATGCGTTCGGCAACTAAGGCAGAAGCATTAGCCCTATATAAGGACAACGAGTTTAAAACCGAATTGATTCAGAACCTAGAAGACGGAACCATTACCTTTTGTGACCATTCAACGTTTACCGATTTATGCCGTGGCGGACACATTCCGAATACGGGAATTATAAAGGCCATGAAAATTCTATCAGTAGCCGGTGCGTATTGGAGAGGTGACGAGAAAAACAAGCAGTTAACACGTGTGTATGGAATTTCATTTCCGAAGCAAAAAGACTTAACTGATTACTTAGAACTTTTGGAAGAAGCCAAACGTCGTGACCATAGAAAACTAGGGAAAGAATTGGAATTATTCCATTTCTCACAACGCGTGGGTCAAGGATTGCCATTATGGTTGCCAAAAGGAGCTGCCTTACGCGATCGTTTAGAGCAATTTTTAAAGAAAGCACAAAAGAAAGCCGGGTACGAACAAGTAGTCACTCCACATATTGGTCAGAAGGAATTATATGTAACTTCAGGTCACTATGCGAAATATGGAGCAGATAGCTTTCAACCGATTCACACGCCAGCTGAAGGAGAAGAGTTTTTGTTAAAACCAATGAACTGTCCGCACCACTGTGAGATATACAATGCAAAACCGTGGTCGTATAAAGATTTGCCAAAACGTTATGCAGAATTCGGAACGGTTTACCGATACGAACAATCGGGTGAATTACACGGATTAACTCGCGTAAGAGGATTTACTCAAGATGACGCCCATATCTTTTGTACACCAGATCAATTGGATTCAGAGTTCAAAAAAGTAATTGACTTGGTATTATACGTGTTTGGTTCGTTAGGCTTTGAAAATTTCACAGCTCAAGTATCCTTACGCGATAAAGAAAACAGAGACAAATATATAGGTAGCGATGAAAACTGGGAAAAAGCAGAAAACGCTATCATTAATGCTGCTAAAGACAAAGGACTTAACTATGTTATTGAATATGGCGAAGCGGCGTTTTACGGTCCGAAACTAGACTTTATGGTAAAAGATGCTTTAGGCAGAAGCTGGCAGCTAGGAACCATTCAGGTAGATTATAACTTACCGGAACGTTTCGATTTGAACTACAAAGGATCCGACAATGAATTGCACCGACCAGTAATGATTCACCGAGCACCGTTTGGTTCAATGGAACGTTTTATCGCTATTTTATTAGAGCACACTGGAGGAAATTTCCCACTTTGGCTAATGCCAGAACAAGCTATTATCCTATCTTTGAGTGAGAAATATGAAAATTATGCGAAAAAAGTTTCAGAATTGCTAGAAAATGACGAAATTCGCGCCCTAATTGACAACCGAAACGAAACTATCGGGAAGAAAATTAGAGAAGCGGAAGTACAAAAATACCCGTTTATGCTGATTGTTGGCGAGGAAGAGGAGAAAAACGGAACAGTTTCTGTAAGACGTCATGGTCAAGAAGGAAAAGGAAATATTACAATTAAAATAGAAGAATTTGTAGCTCTTGTAAAAGAAGAAGTAAGCAAATCTTTAAAATCATTTGATGTTTAACTAAAATTATAAAGTTATCGCAATTAGAAACAACAGAGGTTACCAACCTAGAGTAGAAAAAAAAGACGAACACAGAATTAACAATTTTATTCGTGTTCCAGAAGTACGCCTTGTAGGAGACAATGTAGAGCCAAGAGTTATTAAAACTTCGGAAGCATTACGTATGGCAGACGAACAAGATTTAGATTTAGTAGAAATTTCTCCAAACGCTGAACCACCAGTATGTAAAATTATGGACTATAAGAAGTTCGTTTACATGCAAAAGAAACGCGAAAAGGAACTTAAAGCTAAAGCTACTCAAATTGTAATCAAAGAAATTCGTTTCGGACCTCAAACCGATGAGCACGATTACGAATTCAAAAAGAAAAATGCCGAGAAATTCCTAAAAGAAGGTTCAAAACTAAAAGCGTTTGTATTCTTCAAAGGTCGTTCTATCATTTATAAAGAACAAGGTCAAATCTTGTTATTAAGATTAGCACAAGATCTTGAAGAAGTAGGTAAAGTAGAAGCGATGCCTGTTCTAGAAGGAAAGAGAATGATCATGTTCATTTCTCCAAAAAAGAAAAAATAATTTAGTCAAAAGTTGAACGTTTATAAAGTCAAAAGTTTAAAATACTTTAAGACTTTAGACATTTGACATTAGACTCAAGACAGTAAGTAAGTTAAATTAAATAAATTTGGGAAATTATGCCTAAAATGAAAACTAAATCTAGTGCTAAGAAACGTTTTAAAGTTACTGGCTCTGGAAAAATCAAGAGAAAACACGCTTTTAAAAGTCACATCTTGACTAAAAAGTCTAAGAAACGTAAATTAGCGTTGACTCATTCAGCATTAGTACACAGTACTGATATGAAGAGTGTTAAAGAACAATTAAGAATTATCTAATTAGTCAAAAGTGAACAGTCATAAAGTGAAAAGTGATTTAAATTTCTTTACAACTTTAGACATTCGCCTTTAGACTCAAAGTTCTTTAGGTTAAAACAATTCAATAACCCTGGGGTGGGCTTTTTTAAGAGTCTGATAGATTTCAGAACGCCTTACTTCAAAACAAAAATTAAAATTATGCCAAGATCAGTAAATTCAGTTGCTAAAAGAGCAAGAAGAAAAAAGATAATGAAGCAAGCCAAAGGTTTCTTTGGTCGTAGAAAAAACGTTTGGACAGTTGCTAAGAATGCGGTTGAAAAAGCAATGTGCTATGCATACCGTGATAGAAAAGTAAACAAGAGAAACTTCCGTGCTTTATGGATTCAACGTATTAACGCTGGAGCTCGTTTAGAAGGGATGTCTTACTCTCAGTTTATGGGTAAAGTAAAAAAGAACAACATCGAGTTAAACCGTAAGGTATTAGCTGATTTAGCGATGAACCACCCAGAAGCTTTCAAAGCTATTCTTAACAAAGTAAAATAATAAACGTTTAACAATATATTTAACTTACTTATTAAAAAGTCCCATTCGAAAGTGTGGGACTTTTTTTATTATCCCGAAACTTCGGGAGCACAACCTTCCGTTTCCTTTCCACCTTCACCTGCTATGCGTTGCAATCTGTCATTGCGAGCTGGCTCCGCCCACTCACAATGACAGGATTTCCACTTCTATCAGGGCTATTCTACAAACCCTAAACTTCTATGCAACATTCCCAGAATTTCAGTACTTTTACAACCTAATCTTCGAATCCATGAAAACCAACGATACTTCCAAAAATTTACATCCACGAAACAAGCATAATTCCAATTATGATTTCAATGCTTTAATCGAAACCCTACCCGATTTAAAAGCATTTGTTCACCTCAATACATTCGGAAATGAAAGTATCGATTTCGCCAATCCAGATGCCGTCCGAACACTGAATAAAGCCTTATTAAAACATTTCTATACTATTACATATTACGAATTGCCAAAAACCAATTTGTGTCCACCCATACCCGGACGCGCCGATTATATGCATCATATAGCCGATTTACTCGCCAAAGGAATCAACGGAACCTTACCCACCGGAAGTGGCATCAAAATTTTAGATATAGGAACTGGAGCCAATGTCATTTACCCCATCATTGGGCATCAAGAATATGGTTGGACTTTTGTAGGAACTGAAATTGACAAACCCGCAGCAAAAACGGCCACCACTATTATCGAAAACAATCCAGAAGTAAAGGATTTTGTTTCCATTCGTGTACAAGACAACAAACGCAATATTTTAAAAGGAATCATTCAACCCAATGAAAAATTTGATTGTGTGATATGCAATCCGCCTTTTCACAATTCTAAAGAAGAAGCGACCAAAGGAACCCAACGCAAACTTAAAAATTTAGGAAAAGCAATAGAAGCCAAGCCGACATTAAACTTCGGAGGACAAAATAACGAACTATGGTGCGAAGGTGGAGAACTCGCTTTTATCACCAATATGATCTATGAAAGTGTGCATTTTAAAACCCAATGCAAATGGTTCACCTCGTTGGTTTCCAAAAAAGAACATCTTAAACCACTCTTTACAGTGCTAAAAAAGGTAAAAGCCGAAGTGGAAGTCATCGAAATGCATCAAGGCAACAAAACGAGTAGAATTCTAGCTTGGAAGTTTTAGTTTACTCAAAAACCTCAAAATTTTCTCCGTCAAAACTCGCAAACACCATACTTGGGTGCGAATCTTGATGAAACATATTACCGTCTTTATCAATCGCAATTGCTCCCGCAAAACCATCATAAGGTTTTAATTCGTCGAAGGTTTTTGCAAAAGCTTTTTCCAATGAAAATCCATCGCTAACACGCGTCACAATTTTTGCTGCGGTAGCGTTGCTCACAATATCCTCACCTACTCCAGTCAAACTCACCCCGCAAATTGCATTGGCATAATTTCCTGCTACTGTAGCCGAATCGGAAATACGTCCCGGAATTTCAAATCCCTTTCCGCCTGTAGAAGTTGCTGCTGCTAAATTTCCATCGGCATCCAAAGCCACACAGCCAACCGTGCCGATTCCGGTCGATTGCAATTTTGCTTCATACTCGGCTCTACGTTGAGGAATTTCAGTCGAAAAAACATCAAATCCATGTTGTCTCGCAAAGTTAGTGGCACCACTTCCGCCTAAAACCCTGTCATCAACTTTCATCAAAACTTCGGCGACTTGAATCGGATTTTTGACATCTTCAATATTAATCACGCCACTCATTTTTTGAGTCACGCCATCCATCAATGAAGCACTCATGCGAATTTTTCCATCGCTTTGAATTTGCGAACCAATACCCGCATTAAACAAGGCATCATCTTCCAATAAAGAAACGGCAAATACCACAGTTTCAACAGCCGAATGATGTTGCAAATACGCAAACGATTCTTTCGCAATGCGTTCTAAAGCATTTTGCTTGGCTAATTTGGTTTCGGCATTGGTAGAAGATTCGGAGAAAAAACCACCGTGGATAATTATTTTCATATTTAAGGCTGGGTGATTGGTGATGGATGCTGGATGAATTTTGATGTTATTTTAGTCTTTCATCTAACATCAAACTTCCATCATCTAACCAAAATTAAACATATTGTGACGAATGAATACTCATTTTATACGTACTCAAATCGAATGTATCGTATTTACTCATGACGTGAGTTACCAAATGAGAAATGGAAATCGGTTGTCCTAATTCTACTTGGGTTAAGTTCGTATCTTTTATTTCACGACCATCCACCAAAATCACCAATCCGGAACCAATCGCTTCCATTTTTTTACCATCGGTAATCAACAAACCAGTATCTTCTCCAAGTCCAATTCCCAACACTTTCGGATTGCCAACTACCGCTTGAAACAAACGTCCAATACGGCCACGTTGCACGAAATGCGTATCGATAACGACTCCATCTATTAAACCTAAACCAGAAGTGATTTTTACTTCACCTTTCAACAACGCTTCACTACTACTTCCTTGGTAAATCATGCTGTTAGAAGCCGCTGCTGCACCTGCAGAAGTTCCGGCATAAATAAAGTCTTCATTGTGGTATTTGTCTAATAAAATTTCGTCAAACGGTGTGCCACCCAAAATTGAAGTCAGTCGTAATTGATCCCCTCCAGTAAACATTACCACATCAGCCGCTTTCAACCGCGCTAAAATTTCTTCATCTGTAGCCTGCTCTCTTTTTTCAATATGCAAAACATCTACATTCGTAGCCCCTAAATAATTCAAAGCTTTCACATATTCAGGTCCAATTTCTCTCGGAATTTTTGAAGCAGTAGTAATCACTTCAATTCTCGATTCATTTTTATGCTTTGATTCGTCAAGAATTCTTTTTAAAATCCCTTCTTCGAAAAAATTTAAATTCTTTGTTGCATCTTTATCTATATCGGTTTCTGTAAAACTCCCTTTGTCCACCGCACCGCCAATAATGACTAATTTTCCTTTTATGTTCATGCGGTAAAAATAGCCAAAAATTAAAACAGCACAAATGATTTTAAAGGGTTTATCTCAAATTTATCACCCTCTTTTAAATAATTACTTTTTATCCAAAAAACAAAAAATGTTAATTCATTAGAAAAAAACGAAACAAAAAATATCTTACTTATAAAAATTTCCTATTTTTAACAAAATCATAATAAAATACCATCAAAATAATGAAAATAGATAAAATTCAAGCCTTACGCGGACCCAATATTTGGAGTGTAAAACGCAAAAAATTAATTCAAATGCGTTTGGACTTGGAAGAAATGGAGCAATTTCCAACAGACAAAATTGATGGTTTTAGAGAACGCATAGAAGCCATGTTTCCAACTATGATTGAACATCGTTGTTCGGAAGGTTGTCGTGGTGGCTTTTTCATGCGTGTCGAACGTGGCACCTGGATGGGCCATGTGATTGAACATATTGCATTAGAAATTCAAACGTTAGCTGGAATGGAAACTGGTTTTGGTCGCACTCGTGAAACCAAAACTCCTGGCGTTTACAATGTTGTTTTTAGTTATACTGAAGAAAATGTGGGGTTATTTGCAGCCGAATCTTCAGTAAGAATTGCCGAAGCTTTAATCGCCGGAACACCTTATGATGTAGAAGCTGATATTCAAAAAATGCGTGAAATTCGGGAGCGTGTTCGCCTAGGTCCTTCCACCGGAAGTATTGTAGAAGAAGCAGTCGCTCGCGATATTCCTTGGATCCGACTAGGAACCAATTCCTTAGTACAATTAGGATATGGTGTCAATCAAATGCGATTTCAAGCCACTATTACTTGTAAAACGAGTAACATTGCTGTAGATATTGCTTGTAATAAAGAAGAAACCAAACGCATGTTGGAGTTGGCTTCCATTCCTGTAGCAAGTGGTGGTATTTGTGTCGATGAAGAAGATTTAGAAAGTGTTATCAAAAAAATAGGCTACCCAATTGTAATCAAACCTTTGGATGGTAATCACGGAAAAGGCGCTTCTATTAATGTCAAAAACTGGGAAGACGCAGTAGCCGGACTAGCTTATGCCCAAAATTACAGCCGTCGTGTCATCGTTGAAAAATTTATTACCGGTTTCGACTTTAGAGTCTTGATTATCGACAACAAATTGGTCGCTGCTGCTAAAAGAGAACCCGCTCATGTAAAAGGAGACGGCACGCATAACATTCAGCAATTGATTGACGAAACCAATAAAGATCCGCGAAGAGGCTACGGTCACGAAAATGTATTGACCCAAATTGATGTCGATCGAGACACCACCGATTTATTAGAAAAATTAGGGTATACTTTAGAAACGATTCCTATGAAAGATGAAGTAGTCTATTTAAAATCGACTGCCAATTTGAGTACTGGAGGAACTTCGGTTGATGTGACCGACATGATGCATCCCGAAAATATTTTCTTGTGTGAACGTATTTCAAGAGTTATCGGATTGGATGTTTGTGGCGTTGATATTATGGCCGAAAACCTGACACAACCTTTAAAAGAAAATGGAGGTTGTATTTTAGAAGTGAATGCTGCACCGGGATTCCGTATGCACTTGGCTCCTTCGGAAGGATTACCAAGAAATGTAGCTGCGCCAGTCATAGATATGTTATATCCTCCCGGAAAACCAAGTCGAATCCCGATTATTGCGGTAACAGGAACCAATGGAAAAACAACGACAACCCGATTATTAGCACATATTGTGAAAAATAATGGGTATAAAGTTGGCTTTACCACTTCCGATGGAATTTATGTACAAAATCACATGATGGAAAAAGGGGATACTACCGGACCAATTTCTGCCGAATATATTTTGAAAGATCCAACGGTAGAATTTGCCGTTTTAGAAACCGCTCGTGGCGGAATTTTACGTGCCGGTTTAGGATTTAGCCGTTGCGACATCGGAATCATAACTAATATTCAAGAAGATCATTTAGGATTAGCCGACATTCATAGCTTAGACGATTTGGCTCGTGTGAAAGCAACGGTTGTCAGAAGTGTTAAAAAAGACGGTTGGGCCATTTTAAATGCAGAAGACGAACATTGCTTAAAAATTGCGAATGTATTGGATTGTAATGTGGCTTATTTTGCCATGAATGAAGACAATCCTGTCGTTCAAAAATTCGCCAAAGAGGGTAAAATTGTGGCCGTTTATGAAAATGGATTTATTACTATCAAAAAAGGAGAATGGAAAATTCGTGTCGAAAAAGCAACACATGTTCCTTTGACTCTTGGTGGTAAAGCAAAATTCATGATTGCGAATGTACTTGCTGCCACCCTGGCCAGTTATTTATGGGGCTTCAAAACCGAAGATATTAGTCTGTCCTTACAAACTTTCATCCCAAGTGCTGCACAAACACCGGGTAGAATGAACATTTTTGAGTTCAAAAAATTCAAAGTATTGATTGATTTTGCCCATAATCCATCGGGTTATAGAGGTGTAGAAGAATATTTAAGTAGTGTTCAAGCGACAAAAAAAATCGGAATTATTGCTGGTGTTGGCGATCGTCGTGACGAAGACATTAAAGAATGTGCCAAAATCGCTGGAAGAATGTTTGACCATATTATCATTCGTCAAGAAAAACATTTACGCGGAAGAACGGAAGAAGAAATTAACGCTATCCTTTTAGCTGGAATTGCAGAAGGTGGAAAAAATGTAACAACCGAAATCATCTCTATTGAAGTGGAAGCACTAAAACATGCGATGGATAACGCAGAAGATGGGAGTTTTATCACCGCTTTAAGTGATGTGATAAATAACGCCATTGAAACCGTTCAAGAGTATTTAGATAAAGAAAACGAAGAAGGAACAGTATAAAACTGTTCCTTTATTAATTAAAATATCCTATGAATTTTAAAGTAGACATTTGGTTACAATCTTTAACCAATATTTCGGTACGTTATTTTATATTGGCAAGTGCCACTTTTTTAATCTTTTATATTCTGTTTCCGAAAGTATTTGAACGTATTAAAATTCAGAAGAAATTTCCAAAAAAGGAAAATTATTACCGAGACATTGGCTATTCAGTCATTTCTATGCTCATTTTTGCCACCATGGCCTACATCTGTTTTACCGCTTTAAAACCGTATAACACTATTAATTATGGTGAAATCAGCAATCCGTATGGCTATGCTTTGAGTTTTGTTTGGATGTTTTTCTTACACGATACTTATTTTTACTGGTGTCATCGCGCCATGCATCACCCGCTTTTATATCGAAAAGTACATTTAATTCACCATAAATCGACAAATCCTTCCCCATGGACAGCTTATGCTTTTCATCCGCTTGAAGCCATTTTGGAAGCAGGAATTATTCCACTTGTTGCATTTACCATCCCAGTACATCGCACCGCTTTCTTTATGTTTATGCTTTTTCAGATTATTTATAATGTATACGGTCACTTGGGTTATGAATTATTCCCTAAAAACTTTCACAAAACGTGGATAGGCAAATGGGTAAATACAAGTGTAGCACACAACCAACATCACAAGTCTTTTTTTGGAAATTATGGATTGTATACTTTAATTTGGGACCGTTGGTTCGGAACTGTTCGGGAAGATTACGACGAAACCTATGAAACCGTTAAAAAATAGATAATCCAGTTTTCGTAGTTAATTGTTCTAAGGCAAACATTCCTAGTTCTGAATTTCCGTTAGAATTTAATCGTGGACTCCATGTTGACACTACAAACTGTTTGGGTAATAAAGCAACGATCCCACCGCCAACGCCACTTTTTCCAGGCAAACCGACACGATACGTAAACTCGCCAGATTCATCATAAAAGCCACAAGTTTGCATTAAGGCATTCATTCGTTTAATTTGGCTCTGATTTAAAATTGGTATGCCTTTTTGAGTCACCCCTTCATTGGCAAAAAAGAAAAAAGCGTTAGTTAATTCCTGACAAGACATAGCGATGGAACACTGATGAAAATAGAAATCCAATACTTCCTCAACATCATTTTCAATGTTTCCAAAAGATTTTAAAAAATTAGCCAAAGCAGCATTTCTAAATCCGGTCTTTTTTTCAGACTGAGCAACTTTCAAATCAAAATCAATATGAGCAATTCCGGAAGTAGTACGAATAAAATCAAGAAAATCTTGCTTCGGATTTTTAAGGCCTGAAACCAACATATCCGCAATAACTAATGCCCCCGCATTAATGAAAGGATTGCGTGGAATACCTTTTTCATATTCCAACTGCACTAAAGAATTGAAGGCACTTCCCGAAGGTTCGACCCCTACTCTTTTCCAAATTGCTTCTCCAAAAAGAGAAAAAGCAAGTGTTAAGGACAAGGCTTTGGAAACCGACTGAATCGAAAATCGCTCATTAGAATCACCCACTCCGAAATTATCACCATTTATGGTGGTCAAACTAATTCCGAATTTATCCGGATTTACATTTGCTAATTCCGGGATATACGATGCTATATTTCCTATTTTAGGCTGTTGCAACGACTCATGATAAATTTCTTGAAGGATATTCTGATAATTCATAAAAGTATTAAGTCTTCTGATGTTTCTTTTTGGCTGCCGGAAACAATATGTTATTCAAGATCAATCGGAATCCTGGAGAATTAGGATGTAAATTCAAGTCGGTTGGTTCGTCCCCGACTCTATGTTGATAGTCTTCAGGGTCGTGTCCGCCATAAAAAGTAAAGAATCCTTTTCCTTTTTGCGAATGAATATACCGCGCTTCTCCATTTATTTGACATTCCCCCATCACTAAAACATTCGATTTTATCAACTCCCGATCAAACGAAGTACTTTGCCCCATAAAACCTTTGACTAAAGCGGTATGATTTTGACATAACATACTCGGAATAACATCCCATTTGGCCGAAAATTCCATTAATGTAAAATAGTCTTTTTCAAAAGGAACCACTCTTTTTTCGGTCATATCAATGGTCGAAAATTCATAATGTTCTGGTTTTCGATCTAATATAAAATCTTTAAAAGCAAACGTTTTCGAATAATCAATTTTTTGCTGATAATTGGCCTCGCTCGGATCACCATCGAACATCGTTTCACAAATATCTACCCCTTCAGCCGCTAAGGCAATATCAAAACTATCGGTAGCGGAACACATAGCAAACATGAAGCCACCACCAATTACAAAATCTCTAATTTTTTTAGCTACTGCCAATTTTTCCTGAGATACTTTGGCAAAACCTAATTTGTTTGCTAAGGCTTCGGCATCTCTTTTTTGTTCTATATACCAAGGCATGTACCTATAATTAGCATAAAACTTACCAAATTGTCCCGTAAAATCTTCGTGATGCAAGTGCAACCAATCGTATAAAATGAGTTGATCACTAAGTACTTCTTCGTCGTAGACAACTTTGAAAGGAATTTCAGCATACGTTAACACCATAGTCACTGCATCATCCCAAGGTTGCTTTCCAGGTGGTGAATAGACAGCAATTTTCGGTGCTTTTTCTAAAATAACGGTTTCCATATTTTGCGAAGGAGACGATATCTCAGCTAGAATTTGTTGGGTTTCAGCATCTGATACCACTTCAAAACTCACGCCTCGAATTTGGCATTCTTTTCTAATTTCTGCCACATCAGGCAATAAAAAGGAACCACCGCGATAATTTAACAACCAACTCCCTTTGTAGCCTTTATCCAAAACCCAATAAGTAATTCCATACGCTTTTAAATGATTCTTTTGAGAAGATTCATCCATAGGAATTAGAATTGAATTTCCAAAAACGGGCAATCCAACCAAAAAAAGTAACAAATAAAGTAGTTTTTTCATGTAAAGCACAAATCGAATACTGTACCAAAGATACATTTTTGCATAAAAAAATCCCGATAAATCGGGATTATATTTTAAAATGGGACATCGCTGTCGTCATCGAAATTATTGAGGTTACTTCCAAACGCTTCATTTGGCGAAGGAAGATTTGGCGTGATGAACGGATTGTGATCATCCAAATTCATTTTGGAAGGTAAATCGCCATACCCGGTAGAAAAATCATCCAAATTATCAAACTTACCCAGGTTCCCAATGAATTTCAAGCGAATGTTTTCCAAACTACCATTACGGTGCTTGGCAATAATAAATTCGGCCTGTCCTTGTGTTGGAGAGTGTTCGTCATCATCCCACTCATCAATTTTATAATACTCCGGACGGTAAATAAACGATACAATATCGGCATCCTGCTCAATTGCTCCCGATTCACGAAGGTCAGAAAGCAAAGGTCGTTTACTAGACCCACGAGTTTCTACCGCACGGGACAACTGAGATAACGCAATTACGGGAACTTCTAATTCTTTGGCTAAGGCTTTTAAGTTTCTCGAAATGGTTGAAATTTCTTGCTCACGATTTCCAGGTCCTTTTCCACTACCACCAGCCGTCATCAACTGAAGGTAATCGACAATAATCATTTTAATATCGTGTTGCGATTTCAATCGACGCGCTTTCGCACGCAAATCAAAAATGGAAAGCGAAGGAGTGTCATCAATAAAAAGAGGTGCTTTTTCTAAATCACGCACTTTAACCGAAAGCTGTTCCCACTCGTGTTTTTCTAATTTTCCGGTTCTTAATTTTTCCGAAGACAATCCTGTTTCTGAAGAAATTAAACGGGTAATTAACTGTACCGACGCCATTTCTAGCGAGAAAACTGCCACCGCCTGATTGAACTGAATGGCCATATTTCGCGCCATAGATAATACAAATGCGGTTTTACCCATACCAGGACGCGCGGCAATAATAATTAAATCGGAAGGTTGCCATCCCGAAGTAACTTTATCTAAGGCATGAAAACCAGTAGCCACACCACTCAACCCTTCTTTACTCGCAATTTGCTCGATACGTTTTTTCGCTTGAATTACTAAACTTTGAGCCGTTTCCGAGCTACGTTTAATATTTCCTTGTGTTACTTCGTATAGTTTCGATTCGGCTTTGTCTAACAAATCGAATACATCGGTACTTTCATCATACGATTCTTCAATTATTTCGGAAGAAATTTTAATCAAACTACGCTGAATGTGTTTTTGAAGAATAATTCTAGAGTGAAACTCGATGTGTGCTGAAGACGATATTTTTTGAGTAAGCTGAATCAAATAAAAATCCCCGCCTGCCAAGTCCAATTTGGCCATTTTTTTTAACTGCGCCGAAACTGTTAATAAGTCAATGGGTTGGGAATCATTAAACAGCGTTACAATCGCTTCAAAAATATGTTTGTGCGCATCTTTGTAAAAAGCATCGGGTTGTAAAATATCGATAACCTCATCTACTCCCTTTTTATCAATCATCATCGCTCCCAACACCGCTTCTTCAAGGTCTAGCGCTTGCGGAGGTAACTTTCCTTTTTCTAGGTTAATAATCGTAGTTTTATCTACTTTAACCGGGTTAATATTTCTGAGATTTTCCATGTTGCGAATGTAGTCTATATTATGTGGAACTGGAAGAAAAAACAATCCTTATTATGTTGATAACTCCTGTTGATAACTTTTATTTTGTGTTAACATCCAAAAAAAAATCCGAAACCATAGGGGCTTCGGATTTTATATTCTAAAATGATATTTTTACTCATTAAAATGCCCCATCTTGCTGTATTTGTCCATTCTCTGGGCTACCAAATCAGTTGTTGATAAGTCTTTTAATTCATTAAACCCTTTCATCACATATTCTTTTACATTTTTGAAAGCCGTTTCTTTATCATAATGCGCTCCTCCTAATGGTTCAGGAATCACTCCATCCACTAAATTTTGCGCTAACATATCTTTTGAAGTTAATTTTAATGCATCGGCTGCTTTTTCTTTATATTCCCAGCTTTTCCATAAAATAGAAGAGCATGATTCTGGAGAAATAACAGAATACCAAGTGTTTTCCATCATTAATACTTTGTCACCCACACCGATTCCTAAAGCACCTCCCGAAGCACCTTCCCCAATAATAACACAAATAATTGGCACTTTAAGACGCACCATTTCTAGGATATTACGAGCAATGGCTTCACCTTGTCCTCTTTCTTCGGCTTCAATTCCTGGAAAAGCTCCCGGAGTATCGATTAAAGTTAAAACAGGCACATTAAATTTTTCCGCCATTTTCATCAAACGCAAGGCTTTACGATACCCTTCTGGATTCGCCATACCGAAATTACGCAACTGGCGCATTTTCGTATTGATTCCTTTTTGCTGACCGATAATCATAAACGATTGATTATCTATTTTACCTAAACCACCAACCATTGCTTTGTCGTCTTTAAAATTACGATCTCCAAAAAGTTCTAAGAAATTCCCATCGGTTAAATTGGTAATATGTTCTAACGTATAGGGACGATTAGGATGACGAGACAATTGAACACGTTGCCAAGCGGTAAGATTTCCGTAGATTTCTTTCTTGGTTTCTTCCATTTTTTCTGCAATCTTTTTGCAAGCATCTGTTACATCTACATCAGACTCTTGACCAATAAGTTGGCACTTTTCTAATTGCTCTTCTAATTCTTTTATAGGTAGTTCAAAATCTAAATATTCCATAAGATTTTTAATTTTTAATTCTGATTTGAATCAACAAAGATAAAATTTTCAATTGAGTATGAAAGTATAATTTGAGTTAATCTAACTTTAGAATTTTAGACAGCTCACTATCAAATAATTATTAAAATTTACTTGGCCCGATTTTTAAAAATTCCATTCAAAATTACTGTCGAAAGAATGATTAAAGCACCAATATAAAACTGACTATTCATTTGTTCCTTTTCTCCAAAAACAATAAGTGCTAAAATAATGCCGTAAATCGGTTCCAAATTAATGGTAAGCATCACGGTGTAAGGACTTAAGTATTTCATTACCGCAACAGAAGCAATAAAGGCATAGGCGGTACAGACCGAACTCAACACCATTAACCACATAAAATCATTTACAGAAAGTTGAAAAAAAGACATTGAAAAACTGCTTTTATATGCCAGAAAAAAGGAGAAAAACAAAACACCTCCCAATAATTCATAAAAAGATATTGCTGAAGAATCATGCTCTTTTGCAAATTTTCCATTGATAATAGAAAATGAGGCTGATAAAAACGCAGAAGTTAAAGCGAGAATAATACCGTAAACATATTTCCCTTCCACTTGAAAAATCAAATACAAGCCTGCAATCACGATTAAACCGAAAAGTACTTCGTACAATATTACTTTTCTTTTGAAAAAAATAGGTTCTAATATTGAGGTAAAAAAAGCACCCGTAGACAAACAAGCCAAGGTTACCGATATGTTAGACACTTTTATGGCTTCAAAAAAAGTAAACCAATGCAGTGCAATTATTAATCCGGCCAGTAGAAGTTTGATTATTACTTTGTAATTCAGTTCTAGGGAAATCTTTTTAAAAGCAATGTAAATTCCAATAAAAACAACAGCAAAAAGCATTCGAAACCAAACCAACGGTAGCGCATCTAACGTGATTAAAGCGCCCAAAACAGCTGTGAATCCCCAAATAAAGACGATTAAATGCAGGTGTAAGTAACTATTAAGATTTTTATCGTTTGGCATTTTTTAGTAAGTAATAGGCTAAAATCCCGAATACAACATTAGGAATCCATACCGCTATAAAAGGTGAAAAATCTGATTTTTCAGCCATTGTACCGAAGATTTTATCTAAAAACACATAGCTGAAAGCGACTCCAATACCTATGGCGAGGTTAATTCCCATTCCGCCACGACGCTTCATAGAAGAAACCGCAACTGCAATAATGGTTAAAATAAACGCCGAAACTGGTATGGTATATTTTCTGTATTTTACTACCAAATAGGTATTGATATTGGAAGAACCTCTTTTTCGCTCTTTTTCGATAAACTTATCCAATTCGGTTGGCATTAAGGTTTCGGCAATATAAACTACCGGAGTTAAATCTTCAATTTCAAAATTAAACTTCATGGCTTTGGTTAATTCCGATTCGATTTTATCGTCTAACTCGCCAACTGTTCGTTTGGTATAATTTGTTAAGGTATAATTTTTTAGCTTTGGATTATATACAATCGTAGAAGCAGTAATTTTATATTTTAGTTTTTCGTTCTCAAACTTTTCCAACACAAAACTATAGGCTGTATTGGTTTCGATATTTAAATTACTCGCATAAATAAACTCACTATCACTAATTTGTCTAAAAACATCATTCGTTTTTCGCATTTCCTCTTTTCCGCCACCTGTCAAATAGGTATACCTAAAATTCTTAAATCCTTCACTGGCTTTGGGCACAAGAAAGAAACCCATTAACAAAGCCAGCAATGATACAATAGTCGCTCCAATGATATAAGGTCTTAAAAAACGTTGAAAAGAAATTCCGGAACTTAAAATCGCTACAATTTCGGTATTATTGGCTAATTTGGAAGTAAACCAAATAATTGAAAGAAATAAAAATATGGGGAAAAGTAGGTTGGCAAAATAAATGATAAAGTCTAAATAATATTCGGCTACACTAATAAAAGGGACATTATTTTCGAGTATTCTATTAATTTTTTCCGAAACATCTAAAGTAATTCCAATAGGAATGAACAAGATTAACATAATAAAAAAAGTAGCTAAATACCTTTTTAAAATGTACTTGTCAATTATCGTTAATTTTGAAAAAAGTGTTTTAAACATTATAAACGTTGGCTCATTTGTTTGACCATTTTTTCTTTCCACTCACGGAAATCTCCTGCTAAGATATGCTTTCTAGCTTCACGAACCAACCACATGTAAAAACCAAGATTGTGAATCGTTGCAATTTGCTTTCCTAAATATTCATCGGCGGCAAATAAATGTCTTAAATAGGCTTTGGTATATTCGGTATCCACAAAAGTATGTCCCATTTCATCAACAGGCGAAAAGTCGTCGGCCCATTTTTTATTTTTAATATTGATGGTTCCGTTTGCTGTAAATAACATTCCGTTACGAGCGTTACGGGTGGGCATGACACAGTCGAACATATCAATTCCTAAGGCGATATTTTCCAAAATATTAATTGGAGTTCCGACTCCCATCAAGTAACGCGGTTTATCTTCTGGAAGAATTGCGGTAACGACTTCGGTCATCGCATACATTTCTTCAGCAGGTTCCCCAACTGACAATCCTCCAATAGCATTACCCACAGCACCTGCATTGGCAATATATTCGGCCGATTGTTGTCTTAAATCTTTATACGTACTTCCTTGTACAATTGGAAAAAAGGCTTGATCATACCCATATTTTGTTGGCGTTTTATCCAAATGCGTTATACATCTGTCCAACCAACGGTGCGTCATGTGCATCGAACGTTTTGCATAACGATAGTCACAAGGATACGGCGTACATTCGTCAAAGGCCATGATAATATCGGCACCAATCGTACGTTGAATTTCCATCACACTTTCCGGGGAAAAGAAATGGTAGGATCCGTCAATATGTGATTTGAATTTTACACCTTCTTCTTTGATTTTTCGATTAGCCGAAAGTGAATACACTTGATATCCTCCCGAATCGGTCAAAATATTTCGATCCCAATTCATGAATTTGTGTAAGCCTCCTGCTTTTTCTAAAATTTCAGTTTGCGGACGTAGGTATAAATGATAGGTATTTCCTAATATAATATCGGGATTGATTTCCTCTTTTAATTCTCTTTGGTGCACTCCTTTTACCGATGCAACGGTTCCAACAGGCATAAAAATAGGAGTTTCTATAACTCCGTGATCTGTGGTAATACTTCCCGCTCTCGCTTTGGTTTGCGGATCTTTTGCTAATAAATCAAACTTCATATTGGTTCTCTTCCTAAATTTTGATTGGCAAAGATATGGAAAGTTCCGTTAGCCCCGAAATTTCAGAAAGAAGTTAGAAGTTTTTTAACAACGTTTCTCATTTTGATTTGGCAGTCGATAAAATTAGAAGTAATTTTGACGCACTTAATAAAAATACAATTTAAAATGTCTGACATTCAACAACTAAAAGATTTTACAACACAAGTAAGAAGAGACATTCTTCGTATGGTTCATGCTGTAAATTCAGGTCACCCAGGAGGTTCTTTGGGTTGTGCTGAATTTTTTACCGTATTGTACCAACACCAAATGAAACGAAATACAGGATTTGACATGAACGGCGTGGGTGAAGATTTGTTCTTCCTATCTAACGGACATATTTCTCCAGTTTTTTATTCAGTTTTAGCGCGTAGTGGTTATTTTCCGGTTGCAGAATTAGCTACTTTTCGTAAGTTAAATTCAAGATTACAAGGACACCCAACCACTCACGAAGGATTAGAAGGAATTCGAATGGCTTCTGGTTCTTTAGGACAAGGTTTGTCGGTGGCCATTGGTGCTGCACAAGCAAAAAAACTGAACAAAGACAACCATTTGGTGTATGCGCTTACTGGTGACGGTGAATTACAAGAAGGTCAAAACTGGGAAGCGATTATGTACGCCTCTGCTAAAAAAGTAGACAATTTAATTGCAACAGTTGATTTAAACGGACAACAAATTGATGGTTCTACAGACGATGTTTTGTGCATGGGAAGTGTGAAAGCAAAATTTGAAGCTTTTGACTGGGACGTTGTTGAAATAAAAGAAGGAAATAACATTGAAGCTATTATTGCCGGAATGACCGAAGCCAAATCAAAAACGGGCAAAGGAAAACCTATTTGTGTTTTATTACATACCGAAATGGGTAATGGTGTCGATTTCATGATGCACACACACGCTTGGCATGGAAAAGCACCAAGTAACGAACAATTGGAAAACGCTTTAAGTCAAAATCCAGCAACTTTAGGGGATTATTAGTCTTTATATGAAGAATATTGTTTCATTAATCGCATTATTTTTTTCTTTAATTTCTTATTCTCAAAAAACTTTTGATTTTAGTGTTTCAACAATTTACAAAGTTGAAGAAGGAAAAGATTTAAAAAATAGTCGAACAGAAATAATTTTAACTGATGACAGTTCAAATGTAATGACTGTTTTTAGAAATAGTAAGAAAAAATTAGTAGCAATTATTCAAACTAAAGAAAAAGTGAATCATTATTTTGAGCTAATTAATGATAATGATGACATATTAAGTATTAATAATTTTCAGTACCAATTTTCTATTGAGCATAAAAATAATGAATGTTGGACAAAAGATTTAGAATATGAAGTTGTTAAATTGAAAGATAGCTCTAGTAATTACAACACTAAAATAGTAACTTACAAAAACAAAAAAAAAGTAGGTTCTTTGTGTTTAAAGAATAGTGATTCACAGTACAATTACTATAATAATTTCAAAAAAGGCTATCTTCATCATTTTGACAGTTGTAATAAACTAACTATTGGCTCAAATTTTTTAGTAGAAAGTGCAGTGTTTAGAAATCATTCTCAAAAAGACTACAGAAAAGTCACTTTAATTAAAAATGAAATTGTTAATCTAAAAATTCATATTGATAAATTGAGATATAGATCTATTGGATATACTCAAGGGTTTAATCGATACTAACATTCAAAAAGCATAAAAAAAATGAAAAAATATACAAATCAAGGAAGTAAAGATACTCGCTCGGGTTTTGGAGCGGGAATGACCGAATTAGGTCAGAAGAATGAAAATGTAGTCGCGCTTTGTGCCGACTTAATCGGGTCGTTAAAGTTTGATGACTTTAAGAAAAACCACCCAGAACGTTTCTTCCAAATCGGAATTGCAGAAGCCAACATGATTGGAATTGCAGCGGGTTTAACCATTGGCGGAAAAATTCCATTTACAGGAACCTTCGCTAACTTTTCAACTGGTAGAGTGTACGATCAAATTCGTCAATCGGTGG
>JAGORP010000030.1 GCA_018062725.1 Flavobacterium sp. | reverse complement strand
GACCAGCGATCAACATAATGGTCCCATTGACCAAAAAGGAGATGCTGCCGACATTTTACGCCAACGCATCTTGTTTAAAAATTCCGAAGAAGTCATTCCGTTTGGAACCGTATTAACGCTACCTGCTACGGGTTCAGAGATGAATTCGGGTGCCGTTATTACCATCGAAGCTACTCAAGAAAAATTAACGTTGGGCGGAAGTGCCTTGTTTCCAAAATTTTCTATTTGTGACCCAACGGTGATTGAATCGCTTCCAAAAAGACAAATTCAAAACGGAATTGTAGATGCCTATACACATGTGTTAGAGCAATACTTAACGTATCCCCATGAAGCATTATTACAAGACCGTATTTCAGAAAGTATCTTACAAACCTTACTTGAAATTGGCCCGGCAGTCGTTGAAAATCCAACCGACTACAAACTAGCCTCCAATTATATGTGGTGTGCGACAATGGCATTAAACGGTTTGATTCAAAAAGGAGTTCCTTCCGACTGGGCCACACACATGATCGGACACGAATTAACGGCTTTGTACGAAATAGATCACGCCAGAACCTTGGCGATTATAGGTCCGAACTTGTACCGCGTGATGTTCGATACCAAAAAAGAAAAACTAGCCCAATATGGCGAAAGAGTATTCAACATAACCGGCAATTCAGTAGAGGAAAAAGCCGAAAAAGCCATAGAAAAAACCATCGAATTCCTTCATACTATGGGAATGAAAACCAAACTTTCGGAAAATACGGAAGACTTTCAAAAAACTGCCGATTTTATCGTAAATCGTTTCGAAGAACGCGGATGGAAAGCTTTAGGTGAAAAACAAAACATCACGCCAGAAAAAGTACGAGCAATTGTGGAAATGAGTTATTAAACCTATCGGGTTTTGAAAATTCAGAAGGCGCTCCTAGAATAAATCCTTAGAGCGCCTTCCTACTAAACACCAAAAACAAAACGTAATTAACTTAACTTTATTATATTTATTTAACTAACTCTTTTTTTACGAATTCTTTTCTTAATGTGGTATCACTTTTAGTTCTAACGGCCGATTGTCGTAAATATTGTATGAACCCTCTACCTACAAATTCATAAGTGGTTCCACTTGCATTATGATACAATCGAATACGACTGTCATTGATAACGCTAAGTGTAAACGATTCATTGCCCCAGAAATCATAATCTAATGTTAAAATTTTCGTGTACGGATTTGACGTGTTTGAAACCCCATACAATCCGGTAAAATCCCAATAGATACTATTTACATTAGTGCCTGGCGCATCTTGTGACGAACGGAAATTATTATCGCTTCCGCCTGCCATAAATTGGATAAAATGTTCGTTGTCAAAATCATTCAACGCGCCTACATTACTGGTATACACTTTTTCCCAAGCTTTGTATTCCTGCAAAAAATAATGAATATTGTCGTTAAATAATTTATTGTAATCGAACGTACTTCTCTGATAACCTGTTAAATAATAGGCGGTATTTTGTCGGCGGTCATACAATTTAATTCGATTAGAAGACAATTGATACACGTCCAAATCATACGCTCCATACACGTTATGATACACGCGAATGGCATTCGAAAAGTAATCATAATACCCCACGCGTATTCCAAAACCATCCCCCGTAGTCCCAATTCCCGCTAAATTGTTATTGGCATACAAATCTCCTTGCAAAAAAGAAACGGTAAACGCTCTAGTCAAAAAAGGCACATCACCAGATCCGGTAGTCGCATCATAATCCACATACCATAAATCATAGCCTTCCATTAACTGAGGTAACGAAATTCCATTGTTTACATAAGTGTCAGGATAAGTATCAGCAACAATAACATCGGTAGTACAAGAAGCCATCAAAAAAGGCAAAATCATCGCTATCAGAAGTGTTTTTATCGTTTTCATAACAGTCATTTTTTATAGTTTCATGAATACCTATCCAATATGCGTGCCAAAAAATTAGTACCTTTGATTTTCTAATTTTTTTAGGAGCTTTTTCCCGCTATTCGCTGTATCTTTTTGCATTACTATTTCGATTGCAATGGGTGTTAAGAATTGCAAAAAGGATGCCGCTACTATCGGGGCTAAATTGAAACATATGAGTACACAACCAAAATTTGCTGTTATAGGTGGTGGTAGTTGGGCTACAGCCATCGTCAAAATGTTAACCATGAACGTAGACCAAGTAACTTGGTACATGCGAAGTGTTTATGCTATTGAACATTTAAAACTACACAAACACAATCCGAATTATTTGAGTTCGGTAGAATTTGATACCAAAAAACTACATTTAACTAACGATATTAATGAAGCTGTAAAAAATGCCGATTTCATTATTTTCGCGATTCCCTCTGCCTTTTTAAGTGTCGAATTAGAAAAAATGACCGAAAGCTTGGAAGGAAAAGTTATTTTTTCAGCCATTAAAGGAATTGTACCCGAAAGCAGTTTGATTGTAGGGGAACATTTTCATAAAAATTACAATATCCCATACGATAACATTGGGGTTATTACCGGACCTTGTCACGCGGAAGAAGTGGCTTTAGAACGGCTTTCCTATTTGACCATTGCCAGTGGTAATTTAGCCAATGCCAAGATAATGGCTAAAAACTTGGCGAGTTACTTCATCAAAACCAAAACTTCCGACGACATTGTAGGTACCGAATATGCTGCCGTACTAAAAAACATTTACTCTATTGCTGCTGGTATCGCGCACGGATTGGGTTATGGCGACAATTTTCAAGCCGTGTTGATGAGTAATGCCATTCGCGAAATGAAACGCTTTATCAAACAAGTCCACAAAATGAAGCGAAATATTAACAATTCGGCGTATTTGGGCGATTTGTTAGTAACCGGTTATTCGGTTTTTTCGCGTAACCGTATGTTCGGAAACATGATTGGTAAAGGTTACACCGTAAAATCTGCTCAAATGGAAATGAGTATGGTCGCCGAAGGGTATTATGCCGCCAAAAGTGCCTACAAACTCAACCAAGAATACAAAGCCAAAACACCTATTTTAGATGCCGTTCACCAAGTGTTATACGAAGGAAAAGAAGCCAAAGAAGCCTTTCGAAAATTAACCGATAAGTTGGATTAGGTCTGAGAGAAAAGAGGCAAGAAGAAAGAGCAAAGACTTATCTAAATAAAGTCTTTGCTCTTTCTTCTTTTTTCATTGTTCTATTTTATTGATTCTAGACTCTATCGCACCACAACTCCATTTTTCCAAATGTGTGGCACTTCTTCCGTAGCGCGTTCGTTGATGGTGTTTTTACGGAAGATGAATTTTTTATCGTACAGCGTATTTCCAATGAAATAGGTCACCATAAACTCGTTGTTGAGTTCCAAAACACTTTTTTCAATCATTTCTACTTTTACAAGCGACTGCGTCGGAACTTGTTGAAAGGCATGACGTAAAAGCGAGGTTTTTTTCATTTCGCCATCAATCGTTCCAAATGCTTTTGAAACTACCATAACGCCATCCAAATCAAAATCAGAATCATTGACTAGATGAACGTACCAAACGTTTTCCATAAAATCATCGTTCCACTCTTGAATGGCCGCTAGGAATACGTTTTCTACTTTAGGGATGATGATATCTTCTTTCATAACGTTTTTAGATTGCTTCGTTCCTCGCAATGACTATATCGATGACTTAAACTGCTCTAAGAAACGTACGTCGTTTTCATAAAACATACGAATATCGCTGATTTGGTATAACAACATCGCCATACGCTCAATTCCCATTCCGAAAGCGAATCCGTTGTATTCGTCTGGATTGATATCACAATTTTTCAATACGTTTGGATCTACCATTCCACAGCCCATAATTTCCAACCAACCGGTACCTTTGGTAATACGGTAATCGGTTTCGGTTTTTAATCCCCAGTAAATGTCTACCTCAGCACTTGGCTCGGTAAATGGGAAATAAGAAGGACGCAAACGAATTTTCGACTTTCCGAACATCTCTTTGGTGAAATATAAAAGCGTTTGCTTCAAGTCGGCAAACGAAACATCTTTATCAATATACAAACCTTCCACTTGGTGGAAAATACAGTGTGAACGTGATGAAACTGCTTCATTACGAAAAACTCTACCTGGAGAAATCGTACGAATTGGTGGTTTGTTATTTTCCATATAACGCACCTGCACTGATGACGTGTGCGTACGCAACAAAATATCTGGATTCGTTTGAATGAAGAATGTGTCCTGCATGTCTCTTGCCGGGTGGTATTCTGGTAAATTTAATGCGGTGAAATTGTGCCAATCGTCTTCAATTTCCGGTCCTTCCGAAACATTGAAACCAATATTTGAAAAAATATCAATCACTTGATTTTTTACCAATGAAATAGGATGGCGTGAACCAATTTTAAATGGCTCTGCCGGACGTGACAAATCACCATAGATTCCGCCTACGACTTCTTTGCTTTCCAACTCATCTTGAATTGCTTTTACTTTCTCTTCCGCGATGGTTTTCAGCAAGTTGATTACTTGTCCAAATTCTTTTTTCTGGTCGTTGGGGACATTTTTAAATTCGGCAAAAATATCTTTCACCAAACCTTTACTTCCTAGGAATTTGATTCGGAACTCTTCTAGTTTTTCTTTATTTTGAGTAGTAAAAGCCTTCGCTTCTTCAATATATTCTTTAATCTTGTCTGTCATTGTTCAATTCTATAAAGGTGCAAATTTAGGAAAAAGTTAGATGTTAGATGATTTATTTTTCATCCATCATCTAACATCCATCATTTACTTTACTTAATAAGTTCTTTCTCTAAAAAATAATTCACAATCGCTTCTTTCATCAAAACCGATTGTTCTCCAGCTTTTAACGGAGGAAGTTCTTCTTTTATTTTATAATGCGGCCAACCGTCGTTATCGAAATATTCGAATTCATAATAGCCATAAGGCTCAAGCAATCGACAAATAGCGATGTGCATCAAGTTAAGTTTTTCGTCTTTTTTATAGGTTTGACTAAATTTCCCTAATTCCTGAACGCCGATTAAATAAATAATGGCATCCAGATCTAAATCTTCTCCCTGAGAAAATTTATCCGAAAGGATTTGTACCAGCTGTTCCCAGCGTTCTTTGAGTTGTATATCGCGTGACATTGTTTCTTGAGAAAAAAGTGAAAAATGAAAAGTGAAAAGTCTTTTCGTTTTCAAGTTATAAATAAGTGGCAAAGATACTTATTCCAATTTCTTTTCTCTTGGTTCTTCTTGCTATTTTATTACTTTTGAGCAAAAGAAAAAGATGGGATTTATAGATATTATCATTGGCGCCTTATTGGTTTTTGGATTTTACAAAGGATTTAAAAACGGGTTGTTCGTCGAATTGGCTTCAATAGTTGCCTTTTTTGTTGGAATTTTTATAGCGATTAAATTCTCCTTTATTGTCGCTGGAATTTTTGAAAAAAATGTGTCGTGGTCGCCTAAAACTATTCAGGTGATGGCTTTTATCCTTACTTTGGGAATTGTAGTGGTGCTGATTCATTTGGCCGCAAAAGTATTGTCTGGTTTGGCTAGTTTTGCCTTTTTAGGTTGGGCTAATACGCTTGGCGGAGGTATTTTTGGCGCTTTAAAAACGGCTATTTTTATTGGAATTATTTTGAATTTATTTCAAAAAGTAAACATGAACGATATGCTGATGAGTAAAGAAACCCAGGAAAGTTCATTATTATTTACTCCTTGTATGAAAACATCGGAAACGTTATTACCTGTTCTTGGGGATTGGTTTACCGATTTGAAAGAGAAAGCTGCTAGTTTGGAAACACAAGAAACTTCAGAAGTAGCGAAAGATAGTTTGCAGTAACTTATTATTCGTTTTTCGTTACTAAATAACGAATAGTGAACAAAGAACTCTGAACAATAAACATTGATCACTTAATCTCCTTCACCTCACTTTTCTCCATCCAACCTTCTTTTAAATCGGCGAGTTGAATTTTATGATAATTCCCAATGGTTTCCAAAATTTGCACTTTGGTTCCTGCGTGAAGCGTAAAAGCCACTTGTGAAGTAGCATTGGGTTCGCTTTTTACCGCAATTACAGCGGCAAAAACAATAGCAGGATTATCTTTTTGAGCGCTATTTTGTTCAAAAAAACCAGCAAACAAAGCCACCAAAATTGTGAGTGCAAAAATTACCATTCCAGAGAAGAAAATACGCTTTAGAAGGGTAGTATATGAAAAATAATATCCTAAAAAAGACAACAAAAACCAAACAGACAATACAATGGCAATCCACGCCCAAGTGTCATAGTGAAAGCTGGAAGTGAAGTCCTGAATTATTTTGGAAAAACCTACTTTTGGAGTTTCTTGAATTTCATCGATCGCCATTTTTTTGGCAAACGCTAAATTGTTTTGAATTTCAGGATCGTTGGGATGTAAAAGTAAGGCTTTTTCGAAATTGTAAATCGAAGGTGCTACTTGGTTTAGTTTGTAATAACAATTACCAAGATTGAAGTACACTTCTGCCGATTCCTGTCCTGATTTTAAAATAGCTTCATAGGCAACAATAGCTTCTTGGTAGTGCCCTTTTTGATACAATGAATTCCCTTTTTCAAAAGCATCCTGTGCCCAGAAAATTTGGGTAAATAATAGTACTATGTAGAATATTTTTTTCATTTCTTTTTTATTTAACCGCAAAGTCCGCAAAGGCTTCGCAAGGAACGCCATGATATTATCTGTAAAAAAGCTTATAAAATCTTTGTGTGACGCTGTTCTTACTTTGTGAAACTCTGTGAAACAACAACATAACGTTTCACAGTATTATGTCAATTGTTTTTCTAACTCTGAAATAATCGTCACTGCTAAATTATAATCATTTTGAATGGTTGTACTAGTTGAAGGTGCATAACGGGCAAAATCACAACTCTCCATAAGCGCAATAAATTGGTTCACAATGTCTGCTTCGGCATGTTTGGCCAAAAGCATTTCACGAATCGTATCTTTACTCATCTCTGATGTTTCGATATGAAGCTTTGCTTTTAAGAAATTATGCATGGCTTTTTCCAACGCAATATAAAACGGCTCTTTATTTTGAATTTGTTTTTGGGCTTCCGATAGATATTTCTTCGCCAACTTATTGGACAATTTAATTCGGTTTCCTTTTACATCAGCATCCATAGCTTCTTTCTTTCTTCGGAAAACCATCACCGCTGGAATTAATAAAAATGGCAATACCAATAATCCATAAAACAGTCCGGAACCCAAGAAATCAGAAGTATCTTTTGCACTTAAACTGGTTTTTGTCTTAATAAATCCGAAAATCGCATTACCCGTTACTTTGGTTTTATTTGTAGTGTTTTCTGCAACAACTGCCTTAGTTCCATCACCATCTAGAACTTCTATTACCATTGGATTTGAGGTGATTTTTTTATAGGTTTTGGACGTTAAATCGAAATAAGTAAACGATAAAGGCTGAATAGGATAATTGCCTTTCGATTGTGGAATAATGGTATATGTATCCGAAATTGTTCCCGCCATTCCAGACAACGGAGTTTGCACATTTTCCTGATGCGCAGGATCATACATTTCAAGAGATGCAGGTACCACAGGCTTTGGTAATGTGAATAATTTTAAATTTCCTTTTCCAGAAACCATCACTTTCAAATCAAAAGATTCACCCGCTTTTAGGGTTGTTTTGGAAGGAATCACTTTAAAATCAAAACTTCCTACTGCACCGCTAAAATCTTCGGGTTTACCGGCTTCAGGGAGCGGTTTTACGTTAATTACTTTTGCTCCAGCCGAAACTTTTTTATTGCCCATTCGCATTAATGGTCGGCCAAAAAAATCAACTTCCCCCGTTGGAACTTCCACCTCAATATCTAAAGTTAGTGGTTCAATAGTTAATTTTCCTGATTTCTGTGGATATAATACGGTTTTACGAAGTACAGCATAGCGGTAATTTTCTCCTTTAAATTTACCTTCTTGGACTTGTAGTTGTTTGATGTCGATGTTTTGACTCCAAAAATTATTGTATTTCGGATTTTGAACTTCTTGCCATCCGCCCACTCCAGAACGATGACTCACGTATATTTTATAGACTACAGTGATTGGTTCGTTTAAATAAGGATTCGGATTGGAAATTTCGGCAACCAAATGTACTCCATCTTTACCCATTGCGGCAGAAGGCGGAGGCGTTTGACGTTGTTGCTGATAGTACGGATTGCCATAAGGATCGTAAGGATCACGTTCTTCAGCAACTGCATTTCCGACTGTAATTTTAACCGAATTCGTTTTATAAAGTTGACCGTTAATTTCAATAGTGGCCGATTTGATCACAAAATTTCCTTTTTTGATGGGCTGTAGAAAATAAGAATACGATTTCTCAAAAGATTTTCGGCCATTAATCCATTGATAACTTACCGATTGACTGGGACCACCTACGATTTTAAATCCGTCGAAAGAAGGCGGAGTAAAGTTATCTCCATCGTCATTCATCGCAAAATCAATACGTAGGCGCTCGTTTATTCCAATAGTGTTTTTACTCACACTGGCCACAAATTGGACTTGAGCGACAATTTTGATATTAATTAATAGTAATATTAAAAGTATTCTCTTCATAATCTATTCCTCATTGATTACCAGTCTTTGGCATTTTCTACTGGTTTTCCTTTTACTTTTTTCGCGTTAACTTTATCTTGAATTTTCTTTTCTTCGTTGTTGACAGCATCCAATAAATTTTGCAAACGATCTTTAGGCACATTTCCTGGTTTAGGCTGTGGATTTTGATTTTGGTCTTCTTTTGGTTTGTCTTGATTGTCCTTTTTGTCTTCCCCGTCTTTTGGTTTATTGTCTTTCGGATCTTTTTTAGGATCGTCTTTTTTATCCTTGTTTTTGTCTTTGTTTTTATCTTTTTTAGTATCGTCTTTCTTCGGCGGATTTTCTTTTAGCATTTTTTTTGCTAAAGCATAATTATACCTGGTTTCTTCATCTTTAGGATTATTTCTCAAGGCATTTTTGTAGGCATCTACCGCTTTATCATACGCCTTTTCCTTCATAAAGACATTCCCGATATTGTGATATGCGGCATGTTTTTGCTGTTTGTCTTTCGCTACTTCAATAGATTTGGCATACGCATATTTGGCTTCACTTGCTTGATTTTGCTTGTAAATTGCATTTCCTAAATTGTAGGAAGCCGTTGCTCGTTTGTCATTCATTGCTTTGGAAATACGATAATTAGCCTCAGCGTCTGCAAATTGCTTTTTGGCAAACTGTTCGTTCCCTTCAGGCAAAGCAAAATCTTTTCGCTGCTGACCAAAAATACCAATTGAAATTAGTAAAACGATATGTAAGAATAATTTTTTCATTTTTCAAACTGCCCGCAAAGTTCGCAAAGAGTTCGCGAAGTTTACGATGATTAACATTTATTTTACTTTCTTCTCATTAAACAAGTCTAATTTTTGTACCCATTTGGTTTTTCGTTCCAATAAAAAAACGTCTACTACTAACAAAAAGAAACCAATCCCTAAAAACCATTGAAACTGTGATTGGAAATTAGCCATTTCGGTGGCTTCAAATTCGGTTTTTTGAATATTATTGAGTGATTTGCGCATAAAATCGACTACTTCTTTGGTATTTGCACCGTTTATATAACCCCCTTTTGCTGCTTTTGCAATGGTTTCCAGTGCTTCCGGTCGCAATTGTGTAATTACTTTTTGACCGGTACTTTTATCAATGTGATAACTTTCGGTAACTCCATTATTTTTGATTGGAATAGGTCCGCCAGCAGTAGTTCCCACTCCAATAGTAATAATTTTTATGCCTTTTTTTCGAGCTTGTTCGGCAGCGTCTTTGGCAGCTTCCGAATGATCCTCACCATCAGTAACCATGATGAGTAATTTACTGGTGTTTCCACTACCTTCAAAATAATTTTCGGTAAGTTCAATAGCTTCATCCAAATTACTTCCTTGCGAAGAAATCATCCCTGGATTCATGTTTTGCAAGAACATTTTGGCAATATTATAATCGGTTGTAATAGGCAAAACCGGGAAGGCGCTTCCTGAATAAGCGATAATTCCAATTCGATCACTTCCTAAATTATTAATGATTTGGGAAACGATTTGCTTACTCTTTTCTAAACGATTGGGCGCTACATCTTCACAAAGCATACTTTTGGAAACATCGACAGCAAAAACGATGTCAATTCCTTGTCGCTTTACCTTTTCGACTTTGGTTCCAATTTTTGGATTTACTAATCCTAAAATAAGCATTGCTATTCCCAAAAGGATGACTCCAAATTTTAAAGCTGGTTTGAAGTTTGACTTTTCGGGGCTTAATTTTTTAACCAAATCAATATCTCCAAATTCCTTTTGCTTTCTTCTTTTCCAAATTTCAACCCATAGAAAAAGCACTCCCAAGATTGGCAATAAGAATAATAAATACAAGTATTTTGATTCGTCTAATTCGTACATCTTTTTTAAATTTCAATTGCAATATGCAATACCAATTTTCAATTATATAAAACTTCTAAAAATAGTATTTCGCAAAAGTATTTCTAGTAACAACAACAAACCTGCCAACCAAACAAATGGTCTAAATTTTTCGTCGTAATTCACAAACTTTAGCTCTTCTATTTTTGTGGTTTCTAATTTATTAATTTCATTATAAATGCGTTCTAAACCGGAATTATCGGTAGCTCTAAAGTACTTTCCATTAGTTTTTAACGCAATTTCTTTCATGAGTTTTTCATCGATTTGCACCGGCATCATCTTGAAAAGGAATCCACCGTTTGGAGCAATGGCGTAGGGAAATAATGCATTTCCGTTGGTTCCAATTCCGATAGTGTAGACTTTTATACCTAAATCGGCCGCAATTTCGGCAGACGTTTTGGGGTCTAAAAATCCCGAATTGTTCACCCCATCCGTCATTAAAATGATTACACGGCTTTTTGCTTTGCTTTCTTTTAATCGGTTTACAGCAGTGGCCAATCCCATTCCAATTCCGGTTCCGTCCTGTAAAACGTTATCGTATTTAATATCTTCTATCGCTTGCAAGATAACCGCTTTATCACTGGTAACAGGTGTTTTTGTGTAGGCTTCGGCGGCATACACTACAATTCCGATTCGATCATTCACACGTTCTTTTACGAAATCATAGGCTACCCTTTTTAACGCTTCCATTCGGTTGGGTTTCAAATCTTTGGCCAACATACTTCCGGACACATCGGAAGCAATTACAATATCAATTCCGTTAGTGTTATTCGTTTTGTTGCTTACATCGACACTTCGTGGACGGGCTAACGCAATGATTAAGGAACTTAAGGCTACCATTCGCAAGACAAACAGTAATGGTTTTAGTCTTGGTAAAATCGACGTTGTGGTTTGAAATCCTTTTAACGAACTAATTTTTACCGTTGCTTTTTCTTTTTTATGATTAAAAAAATACCATACCACCAATACTGGCAGTAGTAAAAACAACCAAAAGAACTCTGGATTTAAAAACGTTACATTGTTCATTATTGGGCTATTTTAAGTTCTACAGACTGTAACATTCGTTCTGAGATTTTCTCCGCATTTTTATCTCCCTCTTGATGCACAATCATGATTTGTTGCAATCCTCCCGACTGACTAAACAACAAAATTTCATAATATAATTTTTCATCGGCCACTGTTAGTGTCCCGAAACCTTTAATGCCTTTTAATCCTTTTTCGGTGCTAAATTCTTCTTGTTTGGAGATAATATTTTGGCATCCTTGTGCTTCTAAGGTTTGAATAGTACCGTTCAAAGCTTGGGTCAAATCGATTTCTGTTTCTTGTTTGAATTGTGTGGTAGAAACGGCAATGGTAAAGTTTTCGAAAACACTTCCATAGGCAAACATTTGCATTTCTTTAATGAGTGCCATGGCATCTTTTGGAACAGCTTTAGAAACATCAATTCTTTTTAACACTTTTGGAGTTTCAATCACAACAACTGGGTTTCCATATTCTGAGGTTATCCAATCACTATTTAATAATTCCTTGGTGGAGTGTCCCGTAAATCCGTTTTTGATATAATCGATTCCTTTGGTCACAATCGTAAAAACCAACACACAACTAATGACCAATCCGGCAATACCTCCTAATGCTACTAATCGTTTTTTACGTTCTTGTTTTTTAAGGAATTCCTCTTGTTCTTTTTTCCATTTCAAACTGTTTTCATCTACCACAACCGGAATGGCTTTATCGATGGTGACAATTACATTTTCGATTTTGGTTCTGTCGTTAGCAATTTCAAAATCTAAGGGTTTTGATTTGGCAAATTTTACTAAATCAGCTTGTTTCAAGACTTTTTCTAAACCTTCTAACGTATCTTTTGATAATTTTAATTTCTTTTTATTGGAAGCCACGCGCAAAGCAGCAATCAATTCGGAAGTAGTGCTTTCCTTGGCTGGAATTTCGATGGCTTCTTCTATATAATCTCGAGCAATATCAGTTAGTTCTGAATAATATTCTTTGACTTCCCCTTTCTCTAATAAGTGTTTTTGCTCTAAAATTTGAAGTAAACTCGTCGCTTTTTCTATTGGAGAATTGTACGTAATCTCTTGTTCTTTTGGTTTTTGGTGTTTTTTCCAAAGATAATAAGCCAAATAACCCAATCCGGATAGTAAAAGGATCGCTAACAAATACTTCCACCAGTCACCCATTGGTTTTTTCACGGCGATAATGGGTTTAATGTCGAACATTTTTTGTTTTAACGTATCGACTTTCACATTAAAGACTTCGACTTTGATACTATCGGAAAAAAATTGTTTTCTATCGATTATAACCGGAATTTTCGGAATAACATATTTCCCAGAATCAAATTGAGTCAATCCGTATTTTTTAATTAATTCGTAACGAGATTCTTCCTTGATGGTGTCGATAGGATACGATTCTATCACTTCTAAAGCACCGAAATTAGTTGCTTTTGGAAACACCACTTGTGTCGAAGGTTTGGCCTTTACTTTTAAGGTCAAGGTAAACTGTGCCCCAATTTTATTCTTGGTGGTATCAACAGAAGTTTCCAAGGATTGTGCGAATCCAAGGGAAGTGAATAGAAATAATAGTATGTATAATTTTAATTTCATTTTATTTTTTTTGCTTTGTGTTCTTGAACCGCAAAGAGCGCAAAGTTTCTATTTCATCTATCTATTTTCTCAAACCGCAAAGAGCGCAAAGCTATACGGACCTTGCAAAAAAAATTTGCGTACGTAGCGGTTAAATCATCTCGATTTAAAATAACCCAATAGTTTCGTCACATAACTTTCGTCTACCCTAGTATTTACAGTCCCAGCGCCGCATTTTGAGAAAATATCCTTAAAATAGCCCACCTTCTCATTATAATACTTTTCATATTGCAAACGTACATTTTTAGAGCCCGTATTCACCCATTGTGTTTGACCACTTTCGGCATCTTGCATCGCCACTAACCCAACATTGGGCATTTTTTCTTCGCGAATATCAAACACGCGAACACCGGTAATGTCATGCTTTTTACTCGCAATCTTGAGTGTTTTTTCGTAATCGTCATCAGCAATAAAATCGGAAATCATAAAAACAATCGCTTTTTTCTTTTGCGTAGCCGATAAAAACTGAAGCGCCTGACTGATATTAGTCGCTTTACTTTTAGGCTGAAATTCGATTAGTTCTCGAATAATTCTAAGGACGTGTGGTTTCCCTTTTTTGGGTGGAATGTACAATTCGATTTGATCAGAAAATAAAATCAACCCAATTTTATCATTATTTTGAGTCGCCGAAAACGCCAAGGTGGCTGCAATTTCGGTAACGATTTCACTTTTCAATTGATTTTTAGTTCCGAAACTTTCCGAACCTGAAATATCGACCATCAACATCATGGTTAATTCCCGTTCTTCTTCGAAAACCTTAACATACGGCTCATTATAGCGCGCTGTCACATTCCAATCGATGGCACGAACATCGTCGCCATATTGGTATTGACGTACTTCTGAAAAAGTCATTCCGCGTCCTTTAAAAGACGTGTGGTACTCGCCCGAAAAGATATGATCGCTCAATCTTCGGGTTTTGATTTCTATTTTACGAACTTTTTTAAGTAACTCCTTGGTATCCATTTCAGTGAACAGTTTTCAGTTAACGGTTTACAGATTTCTACTAAGGAACCTCGATTTCGTTTACTATTTTGTTGATGATTTCAACAGAAGTAATGTTTTCGGCTTCCGCTTCGTACGTAATTCCGATACGGTGACGAAGGACATCATGTACTACAGCACGAACATCTTCAGGAATTACATAGCCACGACGCTTGATAAACGCATAACATTTGGCTGCCATTGCTAAATTGATACTTCCACGAGGAGAAGCACCGAAGCTAATTAATGGTTTTAAGGATTCTAATTTGTACTTCTCAGGATAACGTGTCGCAAATATGATATCTAAAATGTATTTTTCAATTTTTTCATCCATGTACACTTCGCGAACCGCTTCTTGCGCGCGGAGAATTTGCTCTATAGAAACGACAGGATTCACTTTGGCAAAACCGCCATTTAAATTTTGACGAATAACTATACGTTCGTCTTCCATTTTAGGGTAATCGATAACGGTTTTAAGCATAAAACGATCGACTTGTGCTTCCGGTAATGGGTATGTTCCTTCTTGTTCCACTGGGTTTTGTGTTGCCAAAACCAGGAAAGGTTTGTCTAATTTGAAAGTTGTGTCGCCAATCGTTACTTGCTTTTCTTGCATGGCTTCTAATAAAGCCGATTGTACTTTGGCAGGCGCACGATTGATCTCATCTGCTAAAACGAAATTAGCAAAAACGGGCCCCTTTTTGATGGAAAATGCATTCTCTTTAATATTGTAAATCATGGTTCCAACCACATCGGCAGGAAGCAAATCGGGGGTAAACTGAATACGGCTAAAACTTCCGTGAACTGCTTGTGACAAGGTATTAATGGCTAAGGTTTTTGCCAAACCCGGAACACCTTCCAACAAAATATGCCCTTGTCCTAAAAGTCCAATTAGCAATCGTTCAATCATGTGTTTTTGACCTACAATTACTTTGTTCATTTCCATGGTAAGAAGGTCTATAAAAGCACTTTCTCTTTCTATTTTTTCATTAATCGCTCTAATGTCTAAAGTCGTTGTGTTTTCTTCCATTACTGCATTTTTTTAGGCCGTGAATTTAACATCTTAATTTATACCACGCAAATTGAAAATTAAATTAGTTTTTTGGTGTTAACAATGCGTTAAATGTTAAAATTTAAGATGGATTTTAAGGATAGTTTAGCAATACGTTTTAGTATTTTTAAGACAACACGCCTGAATGAGACTTTTCGGACACAAAAAAGCACCTATCAAGTTAAGTACTAGCCTGTTTTTGATAGGTGCTATTTTAAAGGTTATTTTTTGGGTATTTATTCCAATAATTGTGTACCAATATTGGTAGATTGCCCATTAACGACTACTACGTTTGTAACAATTTCTGGTACCAAACCGGAAGTTGCTTCGGGTGTTAATGTTACATCATAAGTACCTTGAGGAATTCCATTGAGTTGGAACTTCCCTTCCGCATCAGTAAAGGAAGAAATTTCAACTCCATTTACCTGTACAGCTGCTAATACTTGAATTCCAGGTGGCGTAGTGGTAACCGCACCTTTAATACTTCCCGAAGTGGCATTCGTAACTACACGAATGACCGGACTTAGATTAAAATTTCCGGAACCTCCGGCTTCTACTACAACCGATTTATTGACATCAAAATCTAGTAAAAAATCATACGTAAGCTCAGGAAGTAACGGAGTGTTTACTTGTAATTTTAAACCCGATTGCTGAGCACTTGGTGTTTTTAATGGATAAACCACCCCATCTTTAACGACAGAATTATTCGTCCCAAGTACTAGTCTAATTTGTCCTAGATAACCTGAAGGAACAATCACATTATCTGCCAAAATCGCACTGATGCCTCCTGTTAAGTCCAATAAATTATATATTCGAGGGGCAGAAGTTCCAATACTAATCCAGCCACTTTCACTAGTATTGCTTTTAATTAAAACATCCAATACTTCAACATTGACTTCATCATAATCGCCTGGTGCGTCCGTCATTCGAATAGTCATCGTTGATGTCTTTGGCGTACCCACTAAGTTATCGTCACTATCGTTACAGCTTACAAAGAATAAAACTGTAAAAATCATTCCGAACAAGCTTAGCCATTTTGATCTGTTCTTTTTCATGTCTTGGAGATTTAAAATTAATGCTATGATAACGTGAAAAAATGTAATTTAGTATTTCAATTTTTGATTCAAATGATAAACAAGCGCCTACTTATCAAGAACTTATTGGCTCATAATGATGAGAATAGTTTTTATGATAAAAAGCGGCAACTTAATTTGCATTCGCGAGAAGGAAAAGGGAAATTTTTAAAGCATATTTGCGCCTTATCCAATTCGAATCCGAATAACAATTCCTATATCGTTGTTGGGGTGGAAGATCATGACAATGAAATTGTTGGAGATGATTTTTTTGACGATAGTCGCATTCAAAATTTGGTCAATGCTTTTTTGGAAAATCCGCCGAAAATTCAGTATGAAAACATTCCTTTTCCCAATTTACCCAAAGAAAAAGTAGTGGGGTTAGTCACTATAAAACCCAATCATAAAGTCTCTTTTTTCAAAAAAGGAATTCATACCATCGAGCCCAACTCCACCTTTGTAAGAATTGGCAGTACTACTTTAGCCACGTTCGAAAAAATTCCCTACAACAAACAGAATATTGAAACAGTTATTAGCATTGAAAATAATTCTAGAAACAGTATTGCCCATACCCTAGAAGGAGTGCTTGATTTTATTAATGTACGCCATAAAAACATGTTTACCCAACACATTGTTTTTAAAGAATTATTTGTGGTTTGTTGGGCTGGAAATAAGAAAAAAATTCGGGACAAAACATATTTTTCGAGAGTAGATATTGAATTGATTAATGAACAAATCAAACTGTTTTATTCGGCACAGGATGAAGTTACCCTTGATTATACTGAAAATTCTTTTATTATTACAGAATACATTCCGTTGGGATTAAACGACAAAACGAGTTATTATCCGTTGGAAAAAGTAATGCTTACTTTTTTCGATAATGGCTATTATAAAATGGAAAGCGAAATGCTTTTTGAGCCACCTCAATACAACAAAAAAATGTTGCATCATATTTACAATGCGAATAAGTCGTTGTTGGATAAGATTCAGAAAGGAGCGATTTTAACGGAACGAGAAGAAAGTGATTTGCTGAATTTGCCATCTACTTTTATGCTTTGTTATTTGAATGGATTTGATGATGCCAAGCAGCGATTAATTGAGGCTAAACTCTTCTTGAAACCTTTTCCTGCCGTCTATTTGAATTTTAAAGAAGTGATGCGCGTTTTACGAAAAATGAAGTACAGTCATTAGGAAAGGTGATTTATAAAAACATTGAAACGAAAGGCTTTCTGATGGTTTTAAGCGTGTGATAGATCATGATTACCCAAAGAATCAATAAGCCAATCAAATTGAAAAACAGCGCAAACCCCACTTTTTCATCATTTATTTTTAAATAACTACCATCAAAAGAAAGTGTTATAATCTGAAACGTAGGTTCATTAATATTTTGAGAAATGTACAACAGCAGTAAAAAAACATTTGCCACGACAACAATAAGAACAGCCAAAGCAAATGTAGAAACTAACAGTTTGATTTTTTCTGATGGTTCTATTTTTTGTACTTTAATTGGCATGACTTCAAGTTTTTGTTTCTGAAAGCAAACTATACCTTAAAGTTCCCGCTTTTTTGGAGAGCATCCTTACGGTTTTTCCGTACTTTATGTTAAAGTTCTATAGCAGTCCTGCTTTTTTTGCTTCTCTTACAATATCTTCATCACTGGCTTTTTTGAGTCCGAAATAATCCCTGATTTGAATCTTTCTTTTTTCTACACTACTCATTGAAATATTGATGTGATTCGGAATACTTTTTGTTTTTATTCCTTGTGACAATAGGGAGATAATTTTTCGGTTGTAATCATCTAAATATACTTTGTTAGACAGCAATTCTTTGACATTATGGATCACCGTAGCACTTCGATAGTTTTCGCCATTGACAATTTTTTCAAAAGCAATTAAAAGTTCTTCGGCACTAAAATCACTTTTTACCAGGAGTCCGTCTGGATCGGTAGCTGTTATAATATCATATAGAATTATGGATTCTGAATGAGAAGTTAGAATGACAATTTTAGATTTTAATCCTTTTTTTCGAATCAATTTGGCTAAATCGACCCCATTATGAATATTTTGGGCTTCAAATGGTGGTAAACTGAAATCTAAAAAAATTACATCGAATTTTGCGGTATTAATCAGTTCAAATGCCGTTTGGCAGTTATAAGCTACAGCCGTTTCTATTTCATATCCCAAAGTGTTATAGGATAGAATTATTTTATACCCTTCAATCATAGAAGGATGATCGTCAACCATCAAAACTTTTACTTTCATATTATGCTGGAATAGTGATTTTTATTGATGTTCCTTTGCCTATAACCGATTCTATGGTAAAGTTCCCATTGATGGTTTTAATTCTTGATTGCATGTTTTTCAAACCAATTCCTTCTCTCATTTTAGCAACGTCGAATCCTTGTCCGTTATCATTAATTTCAATTAAAATGGAATCGTCAGCTTTAACAACATCCAAAATAACTTCTGTAGCTGAGGCATACTTATATATATTTTGAAGCGCTTCTTGGAAAATTCGATACAAATGAATTTTTATCGTGTTGTCTATTTTTTTCCAATTGATTTTTTCATCCATTTCTATTTGGTAAGCAAGCCCAGTGGTATTTTTATATTCTTCAAACAAATTACCCACAATCGCCTGAAAACTGTCTTTTTCTAATAACGCATCTTTGTTTAAATCGTGTGAAATATTTCTAATTTCTTTTTCAATGTCCTGAATCCCATCAATATGTTTCAAACATTTTTGAATTGTTTCTGGATCTTGTTTTTTGCTTAAAATAAATAAATTTAATCGCGTGCTAGTCAGTTTACTCATTACCCCATCGTGTAATTCTTGCGAAATACGTTTCTTTTCTCCTTGTCTCGCTTCATTAATAACACTTTGTTGAGCCAGCATTAGCCTATAAATTTCTTCATTGGCTTCTTGTTGTTTGCGTTCCAATTGCAATTCTTTATTTTTAGCATGCTGCATTCTGGTAATATATATTAACACAAGAATTACAATAGCTATTAAACTACTAAATAGTATGAGCCAACGTTGTGAGGAAATTTGTTCTTTTTCGGCTTCGATGGTATTTTTTTCGTTGAGGATTTCATCGGTCTCGAATTCTATTCGAGCAAATTTATTTCGGGTAGCTCTTTCTATATTTTGAAGACTATCGTTAAGATTGATATATTGTTTGGTGTATTCTAGACTTTTGTTTGGGGTTATTTTCGATAATAATTTCAGAGCGATTAATTCATCTTCAAAAATTTTATTTTCATGTGCTTTCTTTTTGGCACTTAGACAATATTGTAAGGCGGTAGCCGAATCTTTTTGCGCCAAATAATATCGTGATAAATTAATATTACTGGATACTAAGCCTGGAATGTTTTGTAAACTATCTCTTATTTGAAAAGCTTCATTTAAATAATAAAGGGAATTATTGTTCTCTAATATAAAATTACTATACCCAATATTATTCATTAAATTGGCATATAAAAGTGTTTTTTTGGTTTCAAAACGCAAAGCCTCATTAAAATAATTGATGGCCTTACTGTGATCATTAATTTTCTGATATATTTTCCCAATATAATTGTACGTTTGCGCTTTTAATGATGCATACTGAGGATCTGTCCTCATTTTTTCAATCAATTCAAACGCTTTATTGTAATAGACTAAAGCTTGATCATTTTGATTTAGTCCTTCTAAAGAAAGTCCAAGAGTGATGTAGCAATCGTAAATAAGTCGGGTATCACTTCCTTTTATGGCTGATTTTAATATTTTTACTACTGCTGTTTCGGCTCCGGAAAAATCTTTCTCATAAAATAAAATATTCGCTTTATACAATCCTATCCTATCGGTTGTAGCACCCACTTGTTTGTTGTGCTGATACATTTTTTCGG
>JAGORP010000120.1 GCA_018062725.1 Flavobacterium sp. | reverse complement strand
ACACATAACCATTCCAAAACCGTGTTCCGAAAACTGGTCAAAAATGAGTCTTGTTGAACAAGGACGCTTTTGTCAATCCTGTCGAAAAAAGGTATTTGATTTTACTCAATCATCCGATAGGGAAATTGCCGATGCTTTTAAAAGCAATGCGTCATTATGCGGAAGATTTCACAATTCTCAATTGAATCGAGATTTGGTAGTTCCAAAAGAAAAAAGTTCAATTTGGATGGCTACTACTTCAGCTATCATTAGTTTTTTAGCAATCGGAACTGAGGAAATTAGCGCACAAGAACATCCAAAAGTAGTACAAACTGACAAAAGAGTTTTACTTGGTGAGCCAGCAGTTGTTGCAGAAAACAAAGAAATTATAATTTCAGGAACCATATCTGACACTATAGGAACTTTACCAGGCACAAGCGTTAGTATTAAAAATTCTTCTGTAAATGTTCATAGCGATATGGACGGTAACTATTCCATTAAAGCCAAAGAAAATGATACACTGGTTTTTGTATTCATTGGAATGATTTCAGAGGAAGTAGTAGTTTCTAAAACATGTAATTTAGACATTAACTTAAAAAATGATCCTTCTTTCGCGGAACAAATGGTTATAGTTGGAGGTATTCAATTAAAAAAACGTACCTTTTTCGGTAAAATTTTTCACTCGATTGGCAGATTATTTCAATAAAAAAACGCTCAATTCAGAGCGTTTCTTGTTTATTTTTTCATACTTTTTTCAATCTAAAAAATTATTTTTTCTTCACGTCAACAAATTCGAAAGTAGCGGGATCGTACTTCCATTTGTTTTCTTGTGTTTTATTTTTCTGAGTGATGGTACCATCGGCATTCAGAATAAATTCAAATCCTTCTCTTCGTATTCTCTCTTGTGTTTCGGATGCTGTCTTCAAACGATCTAAAAATACTTTTTCGACAATATGATTGGTAGTTTGTGTATTTGAAAACACCTGTTTCTTATTCGAAATTTCGTAGACAACCGAATAAATATTGGTTAAATTCTCTGTTTTTAAATCGGCTTTGATGACTGCAATTTCGGTCCAAGTTAGTACATATAAAGTCACTCCGTTTGCTTTAAACGCCGTCAACTTGGTATTGGTTGGTGTAAATTTGGCATCTACTTCTTTTACGATAATGGCGTCTTTTGCTTTTCCGTTTTCATTAATGGTAACTTGAAAACTTCCATTTTTAATTTCGGCCACTAAATTATCGACTTTGGCCAAAACACCCTTTGCAACAGCGGTCGCTGCAGGTTTTTTTGCAACCGGTTTTTTCTTTTGAGCAAATGAAACCGCACTAATCAATACCATTAGTACAACTACAACTATTCTTTTCATATTTTTTTATTTAGTGATGGCTAATATATAAAATAATTGATTCACTATGTGTTAAATAAAAAAACCGTCTTGATAGTACAACAAGACGGTTTTCAGGGTAAAAGATACGAATTACTCTTTTGTTGACTGAACAGCTAAATTATAAATAACTAGACCAAATCCGATTTTGTTGATGGCATCTGCAATGTTATAGGCAACATCCACACTTCCTTTACCTAGGATACTAGTATACCAACCATCGGTACCTAACATATAACCCAATGGGTAAATGGCCCAGCCTACTAACACAAACCAGCATAAAATTTTGTGTGCAGCAAGCACTTGACCTCCAGCGGCAGTTGCTAATTTGGATGCTTCACCTAACCAAATTTCGTACACTATTGCAAAGTAAGCAATACCCGAAACTAATCCCCATAACCATGCGTTAGTTGGATCGACAGCTTCACCAAAATAACCTGTTACCAACATCACTAACGAATAAATAATCATTTTCCACAATAGTGATGTTTTAGCTCCTGCAATTTTTAGAATTAGATAAAACTCCAAGCACATTAATGGCACTGTTAACACCCAATCCACATAACGAAAGAACGTAGGCGATTCACCAAAACTTGCCCAATAATCTCTCATGTAGAAATAGTGAACTGCAGCAATAAAAGTAATTAAACCCGAAACTAAAACGGAAACCCTCCATTTCTTATCAAATTGACCTAATGATAAAAAGAAGAATGCTGATGCCGCCATCATGGCCATGCATCCAATAAAAAATGTGAAACCAACATAATCAGTAGGCAACATTTTTGAAACCAACTGAACTGATACTAAATTTGTCATAATAAATAAATTTAAGTTATTTGTTTAACCAAATTTAGATATAGTTAAACAGAAAAAATAAAAGTGTTTAACATTTTATAGTTATCTTTAAACAGTTTTAAAGATAACTATAAAATGTTAAACACTAACAAGTATGCCATCATTATCAGCTTCTTCGCTTTGTGGATATCGGTGCATTTTTCTTTTGTGTATCAACAAATCTTTGGCTTTGTAGTAATTTTCTTATTCGGCATTCTACATGGAGCCAATGATTTAGCCTTGTATCAAAAAATAAATGAGAACACAAACTATAACTCCCTAAAAAAAATTGTGTTGTACTATGTAGGAATTGTAATTTTCGGGGCAATACTATTCTATTTCATACCCTTGTTTGCTCTTTTGATTTTTATACTATCAAGTTCGTTTCATTTTGGTCAACAACATTGGAATGCTTTTGAAATAAAAAGGACGAATTGGTTTGTGGTATTTGAAACAGTCTACGGATTATTCATTCTTTTTCTTCTTTTTAGTTTTCATGAAAAAGAAGTGGAAGAAATAGTACGTCAAATTTCCCATGTTTCTATTGAAATGATACACTTTACAGGAGTTACAACAGTTGTCGGAATACTATTATTAGTAATGAGTATCGTTGTTCATTCTCAATCCAACACATTCAAATCGGAGATTATTGTAAACCTATTTTACTTAATAGTTTTTGTAGTTATCTTTAAAATTGCCGATTTAATATGGGCTTTTGCGATTTACTTTGTGGTATGGCATTCCATTCCGTCTATAAAAGAGCAAATGAATTTCCTGTATGGAGATAGTACCCTAAAAAATTTCAAACTATATTTCAAATCAGCATTCCTATATTGGTTTGCATCCTTACTGGGCATTTGGATTTTATATTTTATTTTTAGAGAACAAAAGATTTTTGACGCCTTATTTTTTTCATTTCTTGCCGCAGTTACTTTCCCGCATACCATCGTGATTATAAAAATGAAAAATAGGCAATAAAAAAAGGTCGGATTAAAAAATCCGACCCATTTAAAAATATTTATAATTAAAGTCGGACTAAAGTCCGACCCTAGTTATTTCACCTCTTCAAAATCTACGTCTTGAGTTTGGTCTCCATTGGCATCAGCTTGTGGCTGTGCTTCTTGTGCCTGACCTTGATCTCCTTGAGCGTACATAGCTTCTGTAGCTGTTTTCCAAGCTGCATTTACGTTGTCTAAACCTTTTTGAATAGCTTCCAAATCTTGTGATTGGTGTGCCATTTTCAATTCGGTTAACGCGTATTCAATCGCCGTTTTGTGCTCATCCGATAGTTTATCTCCTAATTCTTTCAACTGACTTTCAGTTTGGAAAATCATGCTGTCTGCTTCGTTTAATTTGTCTGCTTTTTCTTTAGCAATACGATCGCTTTCGGCATTCATTTCGGCGTCTTTCTTCATTCTTTCGATTTCTTCTGGAGTCAATCCTGAAGAAGCTTCAATACGAATATCATGTGATTTACCTGTTCCTTTATCCGTAGCTGAAACTTTGATGATACCATTGGCATCAATATCAAACGTTACTTCAATTTGTGGAACACCTCTTGGTGCTGGTGGAATTCCGTCTAAGTGGAAACGACCAATCGTTTTATTATCGGCAGCCATAGTTCGCTCACCTTGAATCACGTGGATCTCAACACTTGGCTGGTTATCAGCCGCCGTAGAAAACACTTGCGATTTTTTGGTTGGAATGGTTGTATTTGACTCAATTAATTTTGTCATTACATTACCCATAGTTTCAATTCCTAATGATAAAGGCGTAACGTCTAACAACAATACATCTTTTACATCACCCGTTAAAACTCCACCTTGAATAGCCGCTCCAATTGCCACTACTTCATCCGGATTTACTCCTTTTGATGGTTTTTTACCGAAGAATTTCTCTACTTGCTCTTGAATAACTGGGATACGAGTAGAACCTCCAACTAAGATTACTTCGTCAATATCTGAAGTAGACAAACCTGCATCTTTCAAAGCTTTTGCTACTGGATCCATTGAACGTTTTACCAAAGTTTCAGCCAATTGCTCAAATTTAGCACGTGTTAAGGTTTTAACTAAGTGTTTCGGACCTGTAGCAGTTGCCGTAACGTAAGGTAAGTTGATTTCCGTTTGAGTAGAAGACGATAACTCGATTTTTGCTTTTTCAGCAGCTTCTTTTAAACGTTGTAATGCCATTGGATCTTTACGTAAATCAATACCTTCTTCTGTATTGAATTCGTTTGCCATCCAATCGATGATTACTTGGTCAAAATCATCTCCACCTAAGTGAGTGTCACCATTGGTAGACAATACCTCGAAAACTCCGTCTCCTAATTCAAGAACCGAAATATCGAAAGTACCACCACCTAAATCGTATACTGCAATTTTTTGATCAATTCCTTTTTTATCCAATCCGTAAGCTAATGCCGCAGCAGTTGGCTCGTTGATAATACGCATTACTTTTAAACCTGCAATTTCTCCCGCTTCTTTCGTAGCTTGACGTTGTGCATCGTTAAAATAAGCTGGAACTGTAATAACTGCCTCTGTAACCGTTTGACCTAAATAGTCTTCGGCTGTTTTTTTCATTTTTTGAAGTGTCATAGCTGACAATTCTTGCGGAGTGTACAATCTTCCGTCGATATCCACACGTGGCGTATCGTTGTCACCTTTCACTACTTTGTACGCAACTGTTGATGCTTCCTTAGCGCTTTCAGAGTATTTATTACCCATAAAACGTTTGATGGATGCAATGGTTTTAGTAGGATTAGTTACAGCCTGTCTTTTTGCAGGATCACCTACTTTGATTTCGCCACCTTCTACAAAAGCAATTACAGATGGTGTTGTTCTTTTTCCTTCTGCGTTAGCAATTACAACCGGTTCTCCACCTTCCATAACTGATACACAAGAATTGGTTGTACCTAAATCGATACCAATAATTTTTCCCATTTTTATATTTAATTAATTTTAGAAAATTAGTTTTTTAAACTTGTGAGGTCTAAAAA
>JAGORP010000119.1 GCA_018062725.1 Flavobacterium sp. | reverse complement strand
GTTGTACAATGGTCCCCACTCTTCAGGTTCGGTAGAGTTTGTAAAACTTGCTTTAGGCATTTGCACTACTGGCTCTTGTTTTGGCTTTTCTTCTTCTTTGCAGGAGTATAAAAATACGAATGCTAAGCTAATAGCAATGAGTTTGGAGATGTAATTAAATTGCATGATATGTTTTCTTTTTGTCGATGGAAGCTTTTATGTCTTCAAGTTGACCTTTTGGAATAGCTCCAATTAGTTTTTTAGTGTATTCTGTTTGAGGATTATTATAGATTTCATCCGCATCACCCATTTCTTCAATTTTGCCCTTGTTCATTACAACCATACGGTCGCTCATAAACTTCACAACCGATAAATCATGTGAAATAAAAATATAGGTAAAATCGAATTCGCGTTTTAATTCATTTAATAAATTAAGTACTTGTGCTTGAACAGAAACGTCAAGTGCAGAAACCGATTCATCACAAATGATAAATTTAGGACGTAATGCCAATGCGCGGGCAATGCAAATACGTTGGCGCTGACCGCCAGAAAATTCATGTGGATATCGGTAAAAATGACTTTCGTTCATGTTTACACGTTGCAATAGTTCGATTACTCTTTCTTTTCTAGCTTTATCATTTTCTAAAATACCATGTACTTGCATTGGTTCCATGATGGCTTGTCCAATGGTAATACGAGGATTTAGAGAAGAGTATGGATCTTGAAAAATAATTTGAATGTCTTTTCTTAGCTCGCGCATTTCAGTTGCGCCAAGGGTAGTGATATTGCTTCCGTTAAAAAGGACTTCGCCTCCCGTTGGTTCAATTAATCGTAATACCGTTCTACCCAATGTTGTTTTACCACAGCCCGATTCACCCACTAAACCTAGTGTTTCTCCTGGATATACATCAAAGCTAACATCATCCACAGCTTTTACAAAATCTTTTGCTTTACCAAACATTCCCTTTTTAATTGGGAAATAGGTTTGTAAGTTTTTGATGCTTAGAATGGGGGCTTTTGAATAAAGTTTTTTATGAGCGATAACTCGTTCTTCCTTTGTAACAACCAGCTTTTCGGTAACATCAGCAACCGATTGCGTGCTTTCAATCATCTCTCCATTTTCATTCGTTTTCATAAAATCGGCTACAGTTGGTAACCAATGCAAACGTTTGTTCAATGGTGGTCGGCAAGCTAACAGCCCTTTTGTATAAGGATGTTGAGGGTTTGAAAAAATTTCAAGTACGGTTCCTTGTTCAACAATTTTCCCTTTGTACATCACAACTACTTTGTCGGCCAGTTCCGCAATTACACCCAAATCATGTGTAATAAACATGATGCCCATTTCGTGTTCGCGTTGCAATTTCAACATCAAATCTAAAATAGTGGCTTGGACAGTAACATCCAATGCAGTAGTAGGCTCATCGGCAATCAATATATTGGGTTGGCAACTCATTGCCATTGCAATCATTACACGTTGTTTTTGTCCGCCCGAAATTTGATGCGGATAACTATCAAAAATAGCTTCTGGACGAGGGAGTTGCACTTCGTTGAAGAGTGCAATTGTTTTGTCTTTTGCTTCTTTTTTTGTGCATTTTTGATGCAACAAAATGGCTTCCATTACTTGGTCACCACAAGTATAAACAGGATTCAAAGAGGTCATTGGTTCCTGAAAAATCATCGCAATTTCGTTTCCACGCAATTGTCGCATTTCTTTTTCGGATAATTGAACCAAATCAATAGGACCTTTGTTTTTAGAATGATAAATGATTTCTCCGCCCGTAATTTTTCCTGGAGGATTAGGGATTAATCGCATGACAGAAAGGGAAGTAACTGATTTTCCGGATCCTGACTCTCCAACAATACCAATGGTTTCTCCTTTTGATAGGGTAAAAGACACATCATTTACTGCTTTTACCGTTTCTTCTTCGGTACGGAATTCAGTAACTAAATTTTTTATTTCTAAGAGAGTTTCCTTTGCCATCTTTGTTTATTGGTTTTTCAAAGAGTGCTAAAAGTACATTTTGTTAGGCAATTATGCAAGCATTTTGCATGCTGAACGCTAAAATAGCATTCTCAAAAAAGAAGGGGGCTTAATTTTTATCTGGATAAATCCAGATAGATATTTTTCCAGGATTATTCTCTACTGTAAAATCGGCACTTTCGTCACTTAAATTGATTCGAACATCACCATATTTCGCAGATTTAACAGTCCATACAGCAAAACCCATATGGTCTTCGCAAACACCATAATGCAAATCAAAATATTTTTTAAAGTTATTGTATACTTCCTCTGTTTTGCTCGAATTGTTTATGAAAATATCCGATTGAATTTCATTTAGTGCTTTTTCTTCAAAGTTATACGCAACATTGTATGTTCCCAATGTATCAATAGAATATTCATAATACAAATAATTTTCATCCGATTCTATTGGCGGGACTTTTTCGGTTTTTTGGATCGTATCAAATGCATCTCCCAATGAAAAACCACGGAAAGCACCTTCATCACTTTGCATTACATTTTCTAAAACAGGTCCATATTCAGCAAGTTTTGACTTTGGACTAGTGCAAGAAAAAATAGAAAGTAGCAAAAGGAAGCCGCTTACTGCAATTATTGATTTTGTTTTCATTTGATAGAATGTATTTAGCGCTATTTTAAAAATGTTTTATGTAATTACAACTTGTTTTTCCTCAATCAACGGCTCTCCCATAAAGCGTAATAATAATCGTGCAACGGTTAATACATCTTTCTGACAATAGGTAACAATGCGTTGTATGTTTTTCTCTTCCCAGTATACTCTTGCTACATCACTTCCATCAATATCATCTTTTGGTGTTGGAATGTTGAAAATATGTGCTAATAAATTTAATGATGTAAAATTTTTATAGTCGCCAAATTTCCAAAGTTCCATTGTGTCAATATGTTGTACTTCCCAAGGTTTCTTGCCTGCTAGGTTCAGTGTTTTTGGAAGTTTTACTCCATTAATTAACATTCTACGGCATAAAAATGGAAAATCAAATTCTTTTCCATTGTGCGCACAAAGTAAATGTTCTTTTCTGTTAAAGTGTTTATTTAATAATCCAGCAAAATCTTTTAATAATTGTTTTTCATCTTCATGATAAAACGATTTTATTCGAAATTCTTTCTCATTAAAAAAACCAACAGAAATACAAATCACTTTTGCAAATTCAGCATATACTCCAGCCTTTTTGTATTGACTTTCGGGGCTTTCGCTTGTTGAATACCTGAATTTTGAATCCCATAACTGGCGGATGTTTTCACTTAAATCATTGTATTTGTAAATGACGGGAGCAGTTTCTACATCTAAAAATAAAATGTTTGATAATTTATAATTTTCAAGCATATTATTTAGTTATAATTTTATAAAAATTCATTCGCCAAGTTTGCAAGTTCAGAACGCTCGCCTCTTTCAAGTGTTATGTGTGCATACAAAGCCTGGTCTTTCAATTTGTCTATTAAGTACGATAATCCATTACTTTGGGTATCCAAGTATGGCGTATCAATTTGATAAATATCACCAGTAAAAATAATTTTTGTGTTTTCTCCTGCACGTGAAATAACTGTTTTCACTTCATGCGGGGTTAAATTTTGCGCTTCATCAACAATAAAAAACACATTCGACAAACTTCTTCCACGTATGTAAGCTAAAGGACAAACAACCAATTTTTCATGTTCTACCATTTCATTGATTTGTTTGTATTCTTTGTCTTTTTCGTTGAATAAATTTTTAATGTACTTTAAATTATCCCACAACGGTTCCATGTAGGGATTTAATTTCGATTTTATATCACCTGGTAAATAACCAATGTCTTTATTGCTTAGCGGAACAATTGGTCGAGCCAAATATATTTGATGAAAATTTCTTCGTTGCTCCAGTGCTCCAGCCAATGATAACAATGTTTTTCCGGTACCAGCAACTCCTTGAATAGAAACCAATTTGATATCGGGATTCATGATGGCATCCAATGCAAATGCCTGTTCGGCATTGCGAGGGTTTACTCCAAATGCTGTTACTTTTTTAACGCGTTCAATTACATCTTTGTTCGGACTGTAGGATGCAAGAACAGATTTAGAACCATTTTTAAGTGTATAAAAATGGTTGGATGGTGGCTTTTGCTTTTTTAATAATTTTCCTGGATCACAAAATCCTTTTTCATAAATCTCATTAATTACTTCTGTTGGCACTTTTTGGATTTCACTACGTCCAGTATAAAGTTGTTCGTTAACATCTTTAATTTTCCCTGTTTCATAATCCTCAGCAGTTAAGTTAAGCGATTTCGCTTTGATACGAAGGTTGATATCCTTCGTTACCATAATAACTTTTCTTTTCGGATTATTTTCGGCAACATACATTGCCGTATTTAAAATACGATGATCACCTTTACGTTCTCCAAAAACTTTTTCGGCATCAATTTTAGAATTTTGATGCATTTCAATTTTTATCATACCATGACCTTTGCCATTGATATTGATCCAATCTTGTAAGGTATGTCCGTTAGATATTTTGTCGATGTAGCGCGAAAACTCACGTGCAGAAAAATTCTTGGTATCATTGCCCTTCTTAAAATTATCGAGCTCTTCAAGAACTGTAATTGGAATTACGACATCGTGTTCTTTAAAATTTTTTACCGCCATGTGGTCGTAAATAATTACCGATGTATCAAGAACGAAAATCTTTTTCTCTATTTCTTTCGCCATAAACAGAACGTAGTTTAGAATTGTTTTGATAAAACTATAAAATTCAAAGGGTAATTTGTTATAAATACCAATAAAGTAATGAACATGATTTTGTTGAAACAGAAATCAAAAGGCGTATACTATTTGTTTTGTAGGAGAAATGCTTATTCTAGAAGGCTATTAAGCGGCTATTTACTTTTTCTTTAGCACTCGTTCAATGTATTTTTCGGTAGGTAATAGAGACTCTTGTATTCTTTTTGCATAATGGATGCTATCAAGTATTTCTTTTTGCTTTTCCTCAACAAGTGTTTTTTGCATTTCTACTTCTTCTTTTTGCAAAGCAATGATTTCATTTGCTTTTTGTTTTTGCTTGTAACCACGGTAGATATAAATAGAAAAAAGGAGCAGCAATGCAATTCCAAGAAGTAAATAGTTTCTTTGAGTGGCTTGCTTTTCGGCTATTGTTGATTGTTTTAAGATTTCTGCATCTTTTAAAATTAGAGCCTTGTCTTTTTGTGCCGATT
>JAGORP010000029.1 GCA_018062725.1 Flavobacterium sp. | reverse complement strand
CACTATAACTGTGCACAAAGAGTAAAAGAGATTTTACAAAAATACAAACAATTACAAGATATCATCGCGATCTTAGGTATGGAAGAATTATCGGAAGAAGATAAATTAGCCGTATCAAGAGCACGTCGTGTACAACGTTTCTTATCTCAACCTTTCCACGTGGCAGAACAGTTTACTGGTATCCCAGGGGTTTTAGTTGATATTAAAGATACTATCAAAGGATTTAACATGATTATTGATGGTGAATTAGACCACCTTCCTGAAGCAGCGTTCAACCTTAAAGGTACTATCGAAGATGCTATCGAAGCTGGACAAAAAATGTTAGCAGAAGCATAATCAATTAACAATGGATAATTAACAATTGACAATTCACATAATTATCAATTATCAATTATCAGTTATCAATTAAAAAAGATGATTTTAGAAATAGTATCACCAGAAGCCAAATTATTTTCAGGAGAAGTTACTTCAGTAGCCGTTCCTGGTGTAAATGGTGAGTTCCAAATGTTAAATAATCACGCACCAATTGTGTCATTATTGAAAGAAGGAAACGTAAAAATTGTAGGTTCTAATTTGAAAATTGCAAAGGAATTTGCTGATAAATTCAATAAAGTAAACGAACAAACTTTTTGGTTGCCAATTTCTTCTGGAACTATCGAAATGAACGATAATAAAGTAATTGTATTAGCCGACTAAACATTGCTTTAAAATAATGAAAAAGCCAAGCAGAAATGTTTGGCTTTTTTTATACTTTAGTTTTAGAAAATTGAGACCATGAAAACAAATATCATACACCTTTTTACCGTACTTTTTTTGGTAACTGTAAATACCGTTATAGCCCAACAAACTTCCTGTTCGTTACCTTTGCAAAATGCTAAAACAGGGAAAAGTATCAACAGTTGTATAAAATCCGATCCCGATAAAATCCAAGCAATTATTGGAAAAGCAAGTGCTATCGATAAACAAGTGTATGAAAAGGACGAAGCTCCCATATTTACATTAACCTACGATGGTTTGGTTATCGAAATGCAAAATGGTCAAATCAAAAGCATTATCATTACCAATAAAAAGTGGAAATTGAACGGACTTACCATCGGAACCAATTATGACAGTGTAGTGACGAAACATGAACTCATAAAAAAAATGTATGCCGCCGATTTTAATTTTAAAATAAAAGATACTAGAGGTTGCTTGTTCATAGATGTCGATGCACTTAAAAATGTGATAAAAATAGGAGCTGTTTTTTTATAAAGTAGCATTCTAAGTCCGTTATACTTTACCTTTGTACTATGAGACTTCCACAATCATTATCCAATAAACTAGCACAACGAGAGCAAAAAAATGCTTTGCGAAGTTTGCCAATCGCTACTAATCAAATTGATTTTGCTTCCAATGATTATTTGGGTTTTTCAAAAGCGGAAGTAATATTTGATGCCACGCACCAATTTTTGATTGAAAATAACCTTAAAATTAACGGCGCTACGGGTTCAAGATTGATTTCCGGCAACCATGTACTCTATCAAGAAACGGAAGCATTTATTGCGCAATTTCACGAATGTGATGCGGCGTTAATTTTCAATTCGGGCTACGATGCCAACGTGGGTTTTTTTAGCGCCGTACCGCAACGGAATGATGTGATTTTGTTTGATGAATTGTGTCATGCTTCCATTCGTGACGGCATTCAAATGTCGAATGCAAAATCCTATAAATTTGATCATAACGATGTAACGGATTTGGAGAAATTAATTCAGAAACACTCTTCTATCCCTAATGACTTTTCTCTTTATGTAGTTATAGAATCGGTTTATTCTATGGATGGCGATTCCCCCAATCTAGAAGAAATGGTCGAATTGTGCGAAAAATACAATTGCTATTTGGTAGTCGATGAAGCACATGCTTTAGGTGTTTTTGGTGACAAAGGAGAAGGACTGCTGCAGCATTTGCATTTACACCGTCGCATTTTTGCCCGAATTATGACCTTCGGAAAAGGATTAGGGTGCCATGGCGCTGCAATTTTAGGAAGTTCAGAGTTGCAACAGTATTTAGTTAATTTCGCCCGAAGTTTTATTTATACCACAGGACTTTCTCCACATGCTGTGGCAACTATTTTAATAGCTTACCAGCAATTGGCATCAGATACTAACTCGATTCAAAAATTAAAAGAAAATACGATTCATTTTAATCAGGAGAAAATGCTACTCGGATTAAAAAATATGTTTGTCTATAGTAAATCGGCCATACAATGCGCGATTATTCCTGGAAACGAAAAAGTCAAAACCATAGCATCACAATTACAAGAAAAAGGCTTTGACGTGAAACCGATTTTATCACCAACCGTTCCGGAAGGACAAGAACGATTGCGTTTTTGTTTGCATTCCTACAATTCGAAAGAAGAAATCTCATTAGTACTAGATACACTTTCTAAATTAATTTTTTAATCCTTGCGAACTTTGCTTAATCTTTGCGAACTTTGCGGTTAAACGAAGCACATGAAACTATTTATCACAGGAATCGGAACCGATGTAGGAAAAACTATTGCTTCGGCAATTTGTGTACAAGCTTTAGAAGCCGATTATTGGAAACCCGTTCAAGCAGGAGATTTAGATTTTAGTGATACCCACAAAGTCAAATCCTATATTTCAAATCCTACATCTCAATTTCACGAGAATAGTTATAAACTGAACATGCCTGCAAGTCCACATTTAGCAGCGAAAATCGACGGCTTGTCAATCGATTTAAAAAAAATCACCGAACCTAAAACCAACAATCATCTTGTGGTTGAAGGGGCTGGAGGTGTTTTTGTTCCGCTAAATGATACCGATTGTGTAATCGATTTAATTCAAAAAGATTATAAAGTTATTGTGGTTTCACGGCATTATTTAGGAAGTATCAATCATACGCTTTTAACCATTGAATCCTTAAAAAATCGAAAGTTGTCTATTGCCGGAATTATTTTTTCAGGAGATGAAAATCAAGCTACTGAAGAAATTATTCTGAATAAAACAGGAGTAAACTGCATCGGTCGAATTGAGCAAGAACCGTATTTCGATCAAAATGTAGTCAACTATTACGCTGATTTATTCCGTGAAAACTTGTTGCAATTATAAATTAAGAAGAAAGAAACAGGAAGATAAGTCACTGATATAAGTAGTGTCTTTTTTCTTTTTTCTTTGCTCTTTTATCTAAAAAAAATGAACTTATCAGAAAGAGATAACCAATACAATTGGCACCCGTATACGCAGCACAAAACCGCGCAACCTCATATTGCCATTACAAAAGGACAAGGCACTTTGTTGTGGGACGAAAATAACAACCAATACATCGATGCTATTGCTTCGTGGTGGGTGAATCCGTTCGGACATTCCAATACATTTATTGCCGATGCAATTTACAAGCAATTGACTACTTTAGAACATGTGCTTTTCGGTGGATTCACACACGAACCTGCAGTTCAGGTTTCCGAAAAATTAATGGAAATTTTACCCAACAATCAAAAGAAGCTATTTTTTTCCGACAATGGTTCGACAGCTGTGGAAATCGCCATCAAAGTAGCCCTACAATATTTTTACAATAAAGGAGAAAAACGGACAAAAATACTTGCTTTCGAAAATGCATTTCACGGAGATACTTTCGCCGCGATGGCAGCAAGTGGTATTTCTTTTTTTACAGAAGCATTTCGAGGATCTATGATTGATGTGGTCCGCATTCCAGTTCCTACAAAAGGGAATGAAAACGTCACTTTGGAAGCTTTGGAAAAATTACTTTCAACCAATGAATTCGCCGGATTTATTTTCGAACCACTAGTGCAAGGTGCCGCAGGAATGGTAATGTATGAAGCGTCGGAATTAGATAAATTAATTTCCCTTTGTCAAAAACATGAGGTGTTTACAATTGCCGATGAAGTAATGACGGGTTTTGGAAAGACCGGAAAAAACTTCGCCTGTGATTATTTAACCACTCAACCCGATATGATGTGTTTGTCGAAAGCCTTAACGGGAGGGACTATTCCGATGGCGATTACCACCTTTACACAACAAATCTTCGAAGGTTTTTATGATGACGATGTAAATAAAGCCCTGTTTCACGGACATACTTTTACCGCAAATCCAACCGGTTGTGCCGCGGCTTTAGCCAGTATTCAATTGTTGGAATCGGATGCCATGCAACAAAATATCCAACGAGTGAATAAGCGTCATTTGGCATTTCAAAAACAAATTGAAAAGCATCAAAGAGTTGCAACCACGCGTGTTTTGGGGGTGATTTTTGCCATGGAATTCAAAACCGAAAGTAACGAATCCTATTATGGGAACTTCCGAAACAAACTCTATACTTTTTTTATTGAAAACGGAATCATTTTGCGTCCGGTAGGAAATATCGTCTACATTTTACCTCCGTATATTATTTCTGATAACCAATTGGAAAAAGTCTATCAAACCATAGAGAAAGCATTAGAAGAAGTGTATTAAAATTGTAATAAGATTTGCATTACTTGGTGGACTTTGGAAAAAACTTTGCGACCTTTGCGGTTACATAAAACTAGTATTTTGAAACCAATTGCCATAACTGCCTTGTCTTCTTTTTCTGCTTTAGGAAATCAACCTGAATTTATTTGGGAAGAATACCTAAATGGGACTTCGTTGATTGAAAAAAAGCAAATTGGTGATCAAAAAGTTCCAGTGGCCGCTATTTCTGAAGCTTTGTTGGAATTGGTGGAGCAATTAAAAGCTTCGGAAACAAAATACAAATCTTTAGACAATTCTGTTTTATATGGAATTTTGGCTTCTCGTCAAGCTATAAAAAATGCAGGTTGGACTACTATGGATATTTTCGGAATCAATGTTGGATCTTCCCGTGGAGCTACCGAGTTATTCGAAAAACACCATCAAGAATTTGTGAAAACGGGTAAAACGGGCACGTTAGCATCGCCTACGACTACCTTGGGCAATATTTCTTCTTGGATTGCTCATGACTTGAAAGCGACAGGCCCAGAAGTTTCACACTCGATTACCTGTTCTACGGCGTTGCATGCATTGTTGAATGGCGTAGCTTGGCTCCAAGCAGGCATGATGGATAAATTTCTGGTGGGCGGAAGTGAAGCACCATTAACGGCGTTTACCATAGCTCAAATGCAGGCCTTAAAAATATATTCGAATTCAGAGGAAGCGTTTCCTTGTCGTTCTTTTGATCTCGAGAAAACCAAAAATTCGATGGTTTTGGGTGAAGGTGCCGCCATGGCGTGTTTGGAAATCGGCGAAAAAGAAAATGCGTTGGCTTATATTGGCGGAATAGGCTATGCGACCGACATTTTAGAACACAGTATTTCGATTTCTACCGAAGCGGAATGTTTTCAAAAGTCAATGGCCATGGCAATAAAAGATATAGATCTATCTGAAGTGGATGCTATTGTTATGCATGCTCCCGGAACTATCAAAGGCGATTTATCGGAATACAAAGCGATTCAAAAAGTGTTTGGTGCTTCGACTGGTTCAGGACAAGCTACCCTTCCGATGCTTACGACTAATAAATGGAAAATTGGACATACTTTCGGTTCTTCCGGAATGTTGAGTATCGAATTGGCCCTACTAATGATGCAGTACCAACAATTTATTGGAGTACCTTTTGCAGTACCTCAAGTACCTAGAAAACAGATTAAAAAAGTATTGGTCAATGCGGTTGGTTTCGGAGGTAATGCTGTTTCTGTTTTATTGACAAAATGATTGTCAATTAGTCATTATCAATTGTTAACTCTTGCAGTTTTTCAAAAACCAAATGACTTTCCCAACCTTTGCGAAGTAAATAGTCACAAAATTTCTTTTTCTTTTTTTGGAGATTTGTTTCTTGAAGAAATTCCCAATGTTTTTCGGCTAATTCGTGAAACATCTTTTGATACTCTTCGGGTATAATTTCCTTTAAAGCCCTGTCAATATTGTATTTGGAAATATTTCTGAATTTCAACTCGTTTACAATCCTAATTTTTCCCCATTTTTTGATGTTGTGTTTTCCGCGGGCATAGGCGCAGGCAAAACGTTCTTCGTTTAAGAAATTATGTTGGATGAGATGCACCACGATCTGATCGATTTCTTCCGAAGACATTTTTAAGTTTCTTAATTTCTCGATGACTTCATTGTGACACCGTTCTTGATAACTACAATAATATTCGAGTTTTTTAGTGATTTCTTGTATGGAGTTGTATGCTGACACAAATTTTTCTTACAAAATTAGTATATTTTACCTTTTAATCTACGAAAAGAAAAAACGCACTAAAAATGAGGACTACGTAGGAATAATGTCGGTTAAAAGCAAAAATTAACGATAAAATAACAATAAAATTCTTAAAATGTTTTTTACTTCAAATACTTTTGTATATGTTTGATACCCTTCTTTTGATTTTAAGTCATTGAAATTCAAGGGAAGAAAATTATAAGTTATTCCCAATGAAAATAAAATTACTAGTTTTTAGTTTGCTTTGCTCGTTTGTTAGCATGCAGGAAATTTCAGCACAATTATTACAATGGAATACTTTTGGAAATACTGGTACAGAGATAGTAGAGCCAAGTGTTGCCAATAATGTCAATATTTCCGCATCTAATTTAACTTTTGGATCAGGGGTAACTCCTGCTGCAAATGGTAATAGATTTGGTGGTAATAATTGGTTTGATATTGGAGATGCAAATGCACCTACAGAAGTTTCGGCAATAAGTGGTAATGATTATATCGAATTCATTGTTACGCCAAATTCTGGTTTTACATTCACTCCAACTTCTTTCCAATTTTATTGGCAAAGTTCAGCATCTGGTCCTGGAATGGTGTCATTAAGATCGTCTTCCGATAATTACAGTTCTGTTATAGGGACACAAGCTGTAACGTCAACAATAAATGCAACTATTTACACTATAAATATAACAGGGATTACTAATGCTAGTTCAGCAATTACCTTTAGATTATATGGTTATAGTAACGCAGGGTCAAATGCAGCAGCGACAGGTACGGGTGGGTTTGATATTGCTTCAAATATTGTAAATGTTCAATTGAATGGTACAACAGCTGCTGTTTCAGGCAACACCATTACCGTTACCCAAGCTACAGGTGGTACTATTACGCCGTCAACAGCAACTTATGCCAACGGAAGTAGCCAGGCTTTTACGGCGACTCCAACTTCCTGTTATGATTTTACGAGTTGGACCATAGACGGTGTGCCTAATGCCAGTACAACCAATCCGTATACCTTTACAAATATAACGGCAAATCACACTATTACTGCCGTTTATACTATAAAAACAAGTGCGATAACCGCAACCGCCGGAGCAAATGGTTCAATAAGTCCAAGCGGAGTGACCAACTTAAATTGTGGGACTAATCAAGCTTATGTAATTGCACCAAGTGCTGGATACGTAGTGCAAGATGTAGTAGTTGATGGTGTTTCGATAGGGGCTGTCACTTCGTATACGTTTACAAGTGTCACAGCTGGGCCTCATACAATTAATGCGAGCTTTGTAACGGCACCGGCTGGTCCATGTTTGAGTTCTGATTTTTTAGGTTGGAGTCATGCTTATGGTGATTGGACACATACTGAAAATGGGACGTGGACTGCTGTTAGTACATTTGCAGGAACCAATCAAATTCAAATGAATGATGTTGGTGATTATTTAGAATTACCACCATTAAATTATCCTTCTTCCATTGATTATGATGCTGCATTAAGTTCAGCACCAACAACAAACAACAGAATAAAAGTTCAATATTTTGATGGTTCTGTTTGGGTAGATGTTCAAGAGCATACCTGCACATCGACTACCTTTTCGACTTTTAATGCTGTTTTTCCAATTGCATTGAATTCATTGACCAATGTGCGTATTCGTTTATATAGATCTGCTGATGATAGAACGCATTATATTGATAACTTAAAAGTATACTGTGCAACACCTCCAGTAGGTCCCGAAATCAATATTCAAGGAAATTCTACAAGTATTATAGATGGAGATAATACCCCAAATGTTTTAGATGATACTGATTTTGGTACGACAACACTTAGTACCAATAGTGTAAAAACTTATACAATTCAAAACACGGGGACAACAGATTTGATACTAAGTTTGCCAATTACACTTACTGATGTTTCGATTCCACAGGAGTTTACGATCACTCAACCGGCTTCTGCTACCGTGGCAGCGGGAAGTTCCATAAATTTTACGGTTACTTTTAATAGTGCAATTGGAGGAACCTTTACCAATACGCTAAATATTAACAGTAATGATGCAAATGAAGCGCTTTATAATTTTGATATTACCGCTACTGCTACTTCAATTGTAAATAATGACCTTTGTTCAAATGCCATTGAGATACTGGTTAATATGCCGGCCATTTCTGGAAACATGTCGGGAGCTACCAGAACGCCAAATCCATTTAATACTAAAATTGACCGTTGGTATAAATTTACGCCAACTTGTTCTAGTACACATGCAATTACAGTGTCTGGATTTAGTGGAGATATTGATATCGAATTATTTTCAGGCAGTTGTCCTGCTTCAACAACATATTTAGATACTTCCGCAGGAACTTCCTCTACTGAAACCATTAGTATGGCGCTTACAACTGGAACTACATACTATTTGAGAGTGCTCGCCTGGAATGCGGCAGCAGAAACATCTGTTTTTAATGTTCAGGTTACTGCTGGAAGCTCATTAAATATTAGTAATGTTGGAAGTCCAGCAACAGGCAATATCAATACGGGAACAGCAAATGCGGTGATTATGGGAATTACAACCACACCAGCTTGTGCATTAAATTATGAAATTACTACTATAACCTTAACAAAAGCGGCTACTTCTACTGCAACTACAACCGATATTTCTAATTTTAGAATTTATCACGATACTAACGGAAATGGAGCTTTTGATGGAGGTGATAGTTTAGTTTCGAATGCAGTTCCTTTGTCTAACAGTATGACCTTTACTTTAATTGGTCAAACTGGAATTGTAGCAGAAAGAAAATATTTATTGGTGGCTGATGTGTCTCCTGCTGCGATAATTGGACGAAATATAAAAGTAGATTTGTCTCCTAATAGTAATTTAACTGCAGTTTTATCTCCTGCTGGAACTAAAAATGGAATTGCTTTAGGAAATACACAAACTTTTGTTGCTTCTCCTTGTGCAGCTGCTACAATAGTTTCGGTAATGCCGGCTTCAGGACCAACTGGAACACAAGTAACAATTACTGCTTCTAGCGGAAATTTAACCGGAGCCACAGCTTCTTTTAATGGAGCAGCAGCAACTGTTGTTTCTAGTTCGACTACCCAACTTGTTGTCATTGTACCGGTTGGTGCAACAACTGGAAATCTTATTGTAACCGATAATCAGCCTTGTCCATCGGCCATTCCTTTTACAATCATAAATCAAGATAAAACCTCTTGCCAAAGCAGTACATTAATCTCCGATTTGTTTATTTCGGAGGTTACCGATGCTTCTTCAGGATCATTAACCTATGTTGAAATTTACAATGGGACTTCTAGTTCAATAGACATGGCTTCAGGAAACTATGCCGTTAGGTTTACCAATTTTAATGCAACACTTGGGGATGGTAATCCTGGTTCAGACGTTGACTTGTCTTTAGTTGGTGTATTGGCTCCGGGAGATAAATTTATTTTTGCAACAACCATTGGCGCCGGTTGTAGTGTTCCGGGAGGGGATGGAAGTTTAGCAGACCAAACAGGAGCGCATTCTGGAATTAACAATAATGATTCGGTAAAATTATTAAAAAATGGAACAATCATTGATCGTTGGGGATTTGATGATGATACCAGATATTGGATAACCGATTTGGGATTGGGTGACAAAGGCTTTGATTTTGAGCGAAAAAATACAGTTAGTGCACCCTCAACTACTTTTTTAACTTCCGATTGGATGATCACAGATTGGGATAATTGTAGTGATGATTATTCTAATATTGAAACTTATGTGGCGATTTCTTCAACTCCAACTATTACAACACAACCTACTTTGTCTCTAACTTGTACTTCTACTTCAGCAACTATAAATGTTAGTGCAACCGAAGGTTTTGCAAACGGGTTAAGTTTGGCTTACCAATGGTATGCAGTTGCACCCAATACAAGTAACTGGACCGCATTAAGTAATGGAGGTTTGTATTCTGGGGTTACTACTAACACGTTAAGTATTTCTTCAGTAGCCACTTTAGAAGGGTATCAATATTACTGTCAGGTACGAGAAGACAGTGCTTCTTGTTATATAGCAACAAATGCGGTTATAATAAGTACTGGAGCTACCATTTGGAACGGAACTTCTTGGAGTAACGGAATCCCAACTTTAGCCAAAGCAGCAATAATTAATGGAAACTATAATACTAATCCGAACGGAAATATTAGTTGTTGTAACCTGACCGTGAACCCAACTTTTACAGTAGTAATTGCGGCTAACAATTATGTTGAAGTGCAAAATAATGTGATCAATAATGGAATTTTTACGATACAAGATGATGGTTCTTTAGTACAAATAGATAATTCAGGTACTTTCACCGGAACAGGAACCAATACAATGATTCGTGTGGCAGGAAATGTAGTTCCTTTAAAATTATATGATTATGTGTATTGGTCGTCACCAGTAGCTTCGGCTCCTTTTTCAACGATTCCGAACAGTCGTTTTTACGAGTGGGATGCTGATTTTGTTAATCCAGTAGGTTTTGGTCAAGGGAATTGGATTGCTACAGCAGACGCAACCATGCAACCTGGAAAAGGATATATTTTTAGAGTTCCAAATGCGAATACAACGCAAACAGTTACTTTTTCTGGAAGTTTATTTAACACCGGAATCGTGAATAAAATTATTAATAAAGGAACCATAACTGCTCCTTTTGTTGGAACCAATGCAACTATTACACAGTTTGATGACAATAATAATTTAGTTGGAAATCCGTTTCCTTCGGCTATCGATTCACAAGCCTTTATTGCTACGAATAATGGTGTTCTTGAAGATGGTTCGGTTTCGTTATGGAGACATTTAACGGCAATTGCTACTGCAACTAGTCCTTACTATCAAACGTTTGTGTATAATTATGTAGGAACCGATTATGTGAAACACAATGGTACCGCTTCTCTACCAGCAGGTGCTTTTGATGGTAAAATTGCTTCTGGACAAGCCTTTTTTGTGAAGATGAAAGAGAGTTTAGGAGCAACGGCTAACCTTGAATTTAGAAATGAACATAGAAGCCGTAATCATAATAATAGTCAGTTTTTTAGAACAACAGATCCATTCACCTCTAGTGAACCGAAAATTGAAAGAAACCGCATTTGGTTAGATCTTGTTAATCCACAAAAAACAGCGGTAACACAAGTAATCGCTTATGTCGAAAATGCGACGAATGGAGAGGATTTTTATTTTGATGCCAAAACTGGCTATAAAAAAGCATTGAATTTTTATTCGTTGATCAACGATATGGTGTATGACATACAGGCCAGAAAATTACCGTTTGACAAAAATGATAGTGTACCGTTAGGGGTACAGCTGCCTACTGATGGTGTTTATGCAATAGCCATTAATCAAGCGGATGGTATTTTTTCCGATAAAAAGCAGAAAATCTATATCGAAGATAAGTTAAACGGAAGCCTACATGATTTGACGCAATCACCTTATGAATTTGTAGCTGTAAAAGGAATTAGTAATGATCGTTTTTTACTTCGTTTTAACGATAAAAATGAAGTTCAAGAAACATCTTCGGAAGTACAGTCAAATGACCTACTAGTGACTACTTCAGATGACCAGATTAAAATAGAGTCGAAGGGCAGTAAAGTTGCTAATTATGAAGTGTACAATGTTTTGGGACAATCACTTGCAATTAAAAATGCGGTGCATGCAAACAAAATAGCCGAAACATCTATCCAAAAAAGCAACCAAGCACTTTTGCTTAAAATTCAATTGGAAAATGGCCAAATTTTCCTCAGAAAAATTATTTTCTAAAGCGTAATTAAATCGATACAAAATCCCTCAATCTACCATAGAATGAGGGATTTTATTTTTGTTGAAAACTTGTTTCTTGAAATCGATAAAAAACATTTATTTTTACTGAATATAATTTTATACGCGATACGATGAGTACAGAAAAAGAAGCCAAATTAAAAGCATTACAGCTAACATTAGATAAATTAGATAAGGCATACGGCAAAGGAACCGTTATGAAAATGGGAGACAAAGCCATTGAAGAAGTAGAAGCTATTCCGTCTGGTTCCTTAGGATTGGATTTAGCCTTGGGCGTAAACGGATACCCGCGTGGAAGAGTAATTGAAATTTTCGGACCAGAATCTTCAGGAAAAACGACCTTAACGTTACATGCAATCGCCGAAGCCCAAAAAGCAGGGGGTATTGCTGCATTTATTGATGCAGAACATGCTTTTGATCGATTTTATGCTCAAAAATTAGGAGTAGATATTGATAATTTAATCATTTCACAACCGGATAACGGAGAACAAGCATTGGAAATTGCTGAGAATTTGATCCGCTCCGGAGCGATTGATATTGTCGTTGTCGATTCGGTGGCTGCTTTAACACCTAAAAGTGAAATTGAAGGAGAAATGGGTGATTCTAAAATGGGATTACACGCTCGTTTGATGTCACAAGCACTTCGAAAATTAACAGCAACAATTAGTAAAACCAATTGTACCGTTTTCTTTATTAACCAATTGCGTGAAAAAATTGGAGTAATGTTTGGTAATCCTGAAACGACTACTGGAGGTAATGCTTTAAAGTTTTATGCTTCGGTTCGTTTAGATATTCGTCGAGCGGCACAAATTAAAGATGGTGATGCTGTTTTAGGAAATAGAACCAAAGTGAAAGTGGTGAAAAACAAAGTAGCACCTCCTTTCAGAACGGCCGAGTTCGATATTATGTACGGGGAAGGTGTTTCGAAAACAGGGGAAATCCTAGACTTAGCGGTCGAATTCGAAATCATTAAAAAAGCCGGTTCTTGGTTTAGTTATGGCGATACCAAATTAGGACAAGGGCGTGATGCTGTAAAATCATTAATCAAGGACAATCCTGAATTGGCTGATGAATTGGAACAAAAAATTAAGGAATTAATTAAAGAAAATAATAATTAAAAAAATGCCCAAATTTTGGGCATTTTTTTTGTTTAACACGCAACCTTTTGTGCTAATTTGCATCTAATGAGAAAGCACATATAATTCTTGTTTTATGAAAAAATATCTATTGCTTTTGCTAATTGCATTTTCATTTTCTAATTGCGAATTGGGAGATGACGATAATCCTAAATTTCATTTGGAATTGTTGCCCGTAGCCACCGCAACATTTCCTGCAGAATTTAAAAAAGACAGTATTTATCAAATTCCTATTCAATTTAATAGGCCTACCAATTGTTATATTTATGATGGCTTTTATTATGAAAAAAACAGAAATGAACGTTTGATTGCAGTACAAACAAGCGTAGTTGAACAAAATGATTGCGGGACAATGCTTGTCAATCCGATGGTTAAAATATTGACATTCAAGCCCACCATTGAAGAGAGTTACATCTTCAAACTTTGGAAAGGAAAAGGGAGCGATGGAGCCGATATTTTTGAAGAAATTGAAATACCAGTTATTCCATAATTTAACATAAGACAACTTGAGTTTACCTTTAATCATAAAAGGATGTATAGCAAAAAATACTCAATCGCAGGCCCAATTATATCAGCTGTATGCCGGTAAATTGTTTGCGGTATGTTTGAAGTATTCCAAAAACTATGCAGAAGCTCAAGACAATCTTCAAGAAGGGTTTTTACTCATTTTTGAAAAAATAGAACAATACAGTCATAAAGGTTCGTTTGATGGCTGGGCTAAACGCTTAATGATCAATTATATTTTGCAACAATACAGGAAAACTGTATTTTTAGAATTGGTTAATGATGTCGTAGATGATACCAATGTTGAAATTGATGACGAAAATGTAAACCTTGAATTTCTATTAAAGCTAGTACAAGAATTGCCCGATAGGTATAGGTTGGTCTTTAATTTGTATGTTTTAGACGACTATTCGCATAAAGAGATTGCTGAAATGTTAGATATTTCGATCGGAACAAGCAAGTCAAATTTAGCAAGAGCTAAAATGATTTTAAAAAATAAGATTGATGGATTTAATCAAAATAATTTACCTTCAGTAAAATGACTGATAAAAAAAATATAGAACGTTTGTTCCAAGAAAAATTTAAAGATTTTGAGGTGACTCCCGTTCCAGAAGCATGGGAAAATATTGCCGCAAAATTGGAGAAGAAAGAAGACAAAAAACGAATTTTTCCTTTTTGGTTTAATGCTAAAGCAGCCGGAATTGCCGCTGCTTTAGTGTTAGGCTTTTTCGGTTTACACAATTATTCGAATTTGTTTACTTGGACTTTGAATTCGGATAGTAAGGCAAACGAAACCGTTGTTCAACAAAACAGCTTCAATTCTAATTCGTTAAAGAATGAAAATACGGTTGCAACTTCTACTAAAAACGATAGTAATACGACATCCGCGACGCCAAAAACAGCCTCAGGAGCTACAATAAATAAGGATGATGCAAATGCAACGGAGTCGGCAAATGCAGAAAATAAATCCAATCCATTAGTTAAGGCTTCGCCAACTTATAAAAAAGAAGGAAAAACGCCATCCAATTCTTATAAAAACATACAACCATCGGTTAAATATTTAAACAATGCCAATGAAGTTTTTGTGTCTAATGAGAAAAGTAAAAAAGAGAAAACGAACAACGGCAAGTTAGAAAATACAATGCAGCGTAAATCTGCACTAACGCTTCAAGAAAATGAATTGTCTCAAAATGAATTGTCTCAAAATAAGGAATTGATTTCTACCGACAACACTTCCATTTCAAAGAAAAAGAAACGCTCCGTTAACCAGAACAATATCTTGCCTATAACGACTACTTCAATTGCTTCAAAAGACAAAACAAAAAATGAAAGTTCCTTCGAAAAAGTAGGAAAAGAAAAAGTTGGTCCTTCCGATTTAGAAAACATAACCCCAAGTCATTCTTCGGTAGTAAGTACTAACAAGCCCGTTTTTCAAAAAAATGAAAAAACCTTGGTTGATCACATTTCTATTTCAAACGATAAGGAAACTTCTGAAAAAAATAAAAATGCTTCGATTGTTGCCGTTGAGATAAACAAAACGTCTGTTGAAGCGAACAGTAACAATACTTCTGATGAGGTCAATACAAACAAATCGACAATGATTCCGAATGCATCATCTGCAGCAATTGTCGCTATTGATTCTTCCAAAAATAGTAAAATAGAAGAAAATCCACTTGAAAAAATATTACGAGAAAAGGAACAAGAAAAATTAGCCAAAAATACGGAAGAGAAAAAAGAAAAAAAGAAATCCGATTGGCTTATAAAACCAACTGTAGCACCTATATTTATGTTTGCTAAAAATGGTTCGCCTATTGATGAAAAGTTTGTAGACAATACTAAATCATACAATAATACAATGAGTGTTGGTATCGGTTTGGAAAAAAGACTCTCGGATAAATTTTATTTTAGAACCAGTGTTAATAGTCTGGATTTGAGTTATAATACCAATGATATTGCCTATTATTCTACTTTAAATTTTAGTGATCCAACGTCAAGAGGTATGGGGAATATTTCTGTGAATCAGTCGGCACTATTTACCACAATTGTTGATAGTAAAGATGCTGCTTTTGAAGGCGGAGAAGTACTACAAAATAAGAAAGAAGGTTATTTGAATCAAAAAATAAGTTATGTAGAAATTCCTTTTGAAGTGTCCTATAAAATTGTAGATCGAAAACTCGGAATTCAAATAATGACAGGTTTAAGTACCTTGTTTTTGAATAAAAATCAAGTGTCGTTAGTTGCTGAAAAGTTTAGTTCCGACTTGGGAGAAGCTAATAATTTAAATATCATCCATTTTAGTACCAATGTAGGAGTTGGTTTTAAATATAAAATCTTTAAGTCTTTTGAAGCAAGTGTCGAACCGACTTTAAAATACCAACTGTTTACTTTTCATACGAATGCCGGCGGATTCAAACCTTATATCGTCGGTCTTTACAGCGGAGTTAGTTACCGATTTTAATAAATTAGTTAAGTTTTGCGTTGCATTTGCAACACATGAGAAAGTGCCTTGCCAGGGCACTTTTTTATTTTGTACTCGCTTTCATATAGGCTTCGTCTTGCAACAAATCGTTTAGAATCAAATCTCGGGCTTGTGTTTTTAATGCTTTTTTGTCGGTGTGGACTAAATCCTTGGTTTCAATAAAAGGATGAATTTTTACACGCATCAAACCCATACTTCCGCTAAAAATAGTATAAGACAAACGTTCTTTGTTGTCGTAAAAACTCATCGGAACGATAGGTAATTTATGATCTATAGCCAAATTAAAAGCACCGCCTTTAAACTCATCAAGTATCACACTTTCATCATCAGGAACTTTGCCTTCCGGAAAAATGCAAATGCTCATGCCTTGATTGATTCTTCTTTGCGCACGTTCGTATACGGCAGTTCTACTTCTTGGATTGTTTCGATCTACCATAATGGCCGCTCTTTTATAAAAAAACCCGAAGATGGGAATTTTAACCAATTCTTTCTTACCTACAAATACAAACGGATTTTTTACCGCTACCAACATCAACATCACATCGGTCATAGAAGTATGATTGGCAATAAACATATAGCTTTTGTGAGTCACTATTTTTTGTTCGGCTTCAATTTTATAATAAAAACCCATGCTGTATAAAATAAATTTTGCCCAAATACGAGCCAATTTAAAAAAGTGCGGATACCATTCTTCTTTTAACAGCGAAATAATTAATAAGGGTGACATCAAAAGTATAGGGACGATCATTACGATATAAAACCAAACCCGCCACACACACCAAAATATAATTTTAAAAACTTTCATAGGCCAAATGTAAGCAATCGCTTTAAAAAAAGGATAAAAGGATTAACTTTGCTAAAAATAGCATTTTATATTACAATGGCAAAAATACTTACAGGAGTACAAAGCACTGGAACACCGCATTTAGGAAATTTATTAGGAGCAATTATTCCCGCGATAAAAATGGGAAATCAACCCGAGAACGAATCGTTTCTTTTTATAGCCGATTTGCATTCGGTGACACAAATTAAAGATAGCGAAACCTTAAAAGGAAACACTTATAGTACAGCAGCTGCCTGGTTGGCTTGTGGATTGGATACCAATAAAGTGGTTTTTTACCGTCAGAGCGATGTGCCTCAAACGGCTGAGTTAACGTGGTATTTAAGCTGTTTTTTCCCGTTTCAACGATTAACATTAGCGCATTCTTTTAAGGATAAGGCTGATCGATTAGAAGACGTAAACGCTGGGTTGTTTACGTATCCGATGCTTATGGCGGCCGATATTTTGTTGTATGATGCCAATGTAGTGCCTGTAGGAAAAGACCAATTACAACACATCGAAATTACGCGGGACGTGGCTTCTCGTTTTAACCATCAAATGGGAGAAACATTTGTGTTGCCGGAAGCCAAAATTCAAGAAGAAACTATGTTGATTCCTGGGACAGATGGCGAAAAAATGAGTAAGTCTCGAAACAATACCATCAATATTTTTTTAGATGATAAAGCGCTTCGTAAGCAAATTATGAGTATCGAAACCGATAGTACACCATTGGAAGAACCCAAAAATCCTGATACTTGTAATGCCTTTGCTTTGTATAAATTAGTTGCTTCTCCAGCGCAAATTGAAGCCATGCGTGCCAATTATTTAGGCGGAAATTATGGTTATGGTCACGCGAAACAAGCCTTGTTTGAAGTGATTATAGAAAATTTTGCAACCGAACGTGAACGCTATAACTATTATATGAATAATCTTCCAGAATTGGATAAAGCTTTGCATGCTGGTGCCGAAAAAGCATCAAAAGTAGCCAATGAAGTACTTAAAAGAGTTAGGGCCAAATTAGGTTTCTAACAACAGCGTTTGTATATGAAGAAAAGCGAGAAACAAGCCGCAATAGGGTTTATATTTATAACGCTATTAATTGATGTTATGGGATTAGGGATTATTATTCCGGTGATCCCGAAATTAATTCAAGAACTTATTCATGGCGATGTTAGTGAAGCGGCTAAAATTGGCGGATGGTTGACTTTTGCCTATGCCATCACGCAATTCGTATTTTCTCCATTGGTAGGTAACTTAAGTGATAAATTCGGAAGAAGACCCGTTTTGTTGCTTTCTCTTTTCGGATTTAGTCTCGATTATTTGTTGCTGGCTTTCGCGCCCACCATTACATGGCTTTTTATTGGAAGAATTATTGCAGGCGTTACAGGGGCGAGTATCACTACCGCTTCGGCTTATATTGCCGATATTAGTAACGATGAGAATCGAGCCAAAAACTTTGGAATGATTGGTGCGGCTTTCGGACTTGGGTTTATCATCGGACCCATTATGGGCGGATTATTGGGTCAGTATGGGGCTAGAATTCCGTTTTATGCTGCTGCTGCTTTGTGTTTGTTGAATTTCTTATACGGTTATTTCATTCTTCCCGAATCACTTTCTAAAAAAAACAGAAGAGAATTCGATATTAAACGCGCCAATCCGATTGGGTCTTTTGTGAGTTTGAAAAAGTATCCTAAGTTGGTCGGATTAGTCATTGCAGTCTTTATTTTACATACCGCTTCGCATGCCGTGCAAAGTAATTGGAGTTATTTTACCATTTACCAATTCAATTGGGATGAAAAAATGGTGGGAATTTCACTCGGAGTTGTGGGTATACTAGTGGCTTTAGTGCAAGGTGTTTTAATCCGTTGGATCAATCCTAAAATTGGCGATGTCAAAAGTATTTATGTCGGAATGTCGCTGTATACGTTGGGCATGTTTTTATTCGGATTTGCCACACAAAGTTGGATGATGTTTGCCTTTTTGATTCCGTATTGTTTAGGAGGAATTGCAGGGCCGGCTTTGCAAGCGGTTATCGCCTCGCAAGTACCCGCCAACCAGCAAGGTGAAATTCAAGGAACCTTAACGAGTTTAATTAGTGTATCGGCAATTGTTGGCCCTCCAATGATGTCATTAGTATTTTATTATTTTACACACGATGATGCGCCATTTAAATTTGCAGGAGCGCCTTTTATTTTAGGAGGTTTCGGAATGTTACTTAGTACAATTGTGGCGTATTATTCCCTCAAGAAACACCATTAAGCATAATCTTGCATGATGTCATCAAACACTTTAAGTAAAGCATTGTGCTCATCAAGGGTGACTAATTTTTGTCGGTGTTCTTTAAAATGCGAAATACCTTTGAAGTAATTCGTATAATGACGACGCATTTCTACGATGCCCACGCGTTCGCCTTTCCATTCCATCGACCAAATTAAGTGGTTGCGAGCGGCTTCGACTCTGTCGTTTATGGTAGGTGGTGCTAATAATTCACCAGTATTGAAGTAATGTTTGATTTCGTTAAAAATCCACGGATAACCAATGGCAGCACGACCAATCATCATCCCGTCGAGACCGTATTTGTTTTTGTATTCTAATGCTTTTTCTGGAGAATCAATATCGCCATTTCCAAAGATAGGCATTGTAATTCTCGGATTTTCTTTGATGCGTTGAATGTGTGACCAGTCCGAATGCCCTTTGTACATCTGTGCACGCGTACGCGCATGAACGGTTAAGGCTTGCACTCCGATGTCTTGTAATCTTTCGGCCACTTCATCAATATTAATTGAATTCTCGTCCCAGCCCAAACGGGTTTTTACTGTTACTGGAAGACTCGTTCCTTTAATCACCGATTTGGTCAAACGCACCATCAAATCGACATCTTTTAACACACCAGCACCAGCGCCTTTGCAAACGACTTTTTTTACGGGGCAACCAAAATTGATATCGACTAAATCCGGTTGAACAGTATCAACAATTCGAGCGGACATTTCCATTGCTTCTTCGTCACCACCAAAAATCTGGATGCCTACCGGACGTTCATAATCGAAAATGTCTAGTTTTTGACGGCTTTTAATCGCATCACGAATTAATCCTTCTGAAGAAATAAATTCCGAATACATCAAGTCGGCACCGTGTAGTTTGCACAAACGACGAAAGGGCGGATCACTCACGTCTTCCATAGGCGCGAGTAAGAGCGGAAAGTCAGGTAATTCGATATTGCCAATTTTGGGCATAGGTAAAATTTAAAGTGCAAATTTATAAATAAAAACAACAAAGGCTAACCAAAATGGAAAGCCTTTGTTGTTAATTTAGTTCAACACTAATTAGAACGTCTTCTTTGTTTTTTATATAGGCATCAAAACTGAATGAATTCAAATTTGATTTATAGAAACGATTAATAGAAAACTTATTTAAATCTTCTCCTTTGTGCCCTATGTTTAATATAAATTTTCTAGAGATGTCGCCATTTTTTAAAGATATTCTTGATAAAATTAAATCTCCACCAGACGGGGTTATTTTAGTTTTTTCAGGATCTAAATTTTTTAGTGCGTCAATAAAAGGTAAATAAATATAATCATTGGTATAAAACGTTCTAAAAGAAAATGGTTGCATTTCGTTGGCAGAGTATTGAATTTTCGGCAATCTTTTAATAAAACT
>JAGORP010000028.1 GCA_018062725.1 Flavobacterium sp. | reverse complement strand
CCGCAATTGAGTCGTTAGAGTTTTCCAATGTAAGTTTCAAACACAAAACGGCGAGTCAACCGGCAGTTGAAAATATCAACTTCACCATCAAACAAGGCAAAACAGTAGCATTTGTAGGACCATCAGGAGCTGGAAAAACTACTTTAGTGAAATTATTAGTCGGATTGTACCCTCCCGCAGAAGGAAATGTAAGGTATAACGAAACCGATTCGACTCAAATTGACATGCAAGATGTAAGAAAGCAATTAGGATTTGTGACGCAAGATGCCCAATTATTTTCGGGAACGATTAAAGAAAATTTATTGTTTGTAAAACCGAATGCGACCGCCCAAGAATTACTCGACGCCTTACATAAAGCCAGTTGTCAAAACTTATTAAACCGTGCCGAAAATGGCATTGATACGACTATTGGGGAAGGCGGAATTAAGGTTTCAGGTGGTGAAAAACAACGATTATCAATTGCTCGTGCCATACTTCGAAATCCGAATTTATTGATTTTTGACGAAGCCACTTCGGCGTTAGATTCGATTACAGAAGAGGAAATTACCTCAACCATTCGAAATATTTCCGATCAAAATAGAATTACTGTTTTAATTGCCCATCGTTTATCTACTATCATGCATGCCGACACTATTTTTGTATTGGAGCAAGGGAAAATCATCGAGCAAGGGAAACATGAGGATTTATTGGCTGAAAAGGGCTTGTATTATGCAATGTGGAGACAACAAATTGGAGAGAGAAAATAAAAAATCCTACTAACATTTAAAACGTTAGCAGGATTTATTTTTTATCAAAAATATTAATAAAAATATTGTGCAGTTCCTAAAATAGTGTTGGATGCATCTTTTTCAGTGTTTGTAATCGGAAAGTTATTAGCGTTATAAGTGTATGAATTTGTAAAATCTTCACTAGGACTATTATTATGGATTACATTCTGATAAGCCCCGCCCATTTGACTTTGCGAATATTGTAATTGTGCCCATCCCACAATATTCTTAAAAGGGTTGTTCTTACCATCGTATGTATAAGTCTTGGTCTCTATTAAATCTCCAGTAGAATCATAATTTTCTTCTGTCACTACCTCTCTATTTTCAATATACATTTTATAATATCCATTATAATTGGTTTGTGCAGTAATATCTCCAGTATATTTGCTAACCGAAACTGTGCCATCGGCATTATACACATAAGTTTCTTTTGATGCATCATTATATACAAGATCCTTATAAAGATTGGTTACTAATTTATTTGAGCTGTTATATGTAAAATGTTCGCTTGCAAAAAGATGATTGGTTTCGTCATAATGTTGTATCATGGTGATCAAATCCCCAGTATAGGTAAACTCTGAATGACCAAAATCATCATCAATCTTCATTATTTTAGTACCACTATAACTGTAATAAAACGTTTCGGCAGGAGATCCTGTATCTGTATAAATTCGTTTCTTTACTAAAATAGTGTTAACATCAACAACAGGTGTGTAAACTGGTAAACCATCAGCATCGCTTGAACAAGAAGAAAAAATTAACGATACAGCACTAAAAAGAAGAATAAGTTTTTTCATTATTTTTTGGGTTTAAATTTTAACAAAGGAAAACAAAAAAGGGAAAACAAATTGCTTTCCCTTTCAAAATTAAAATATTTTTTTATTTCACAAAACTTACCGCATTTTCTAAAACGGCAGCAATCCCGTTTGGATTTTTACCTTTTCCAGAAGCGAAGAATGGTTGTCCGCCGCCATTTCCATCGATTAGTTTTCCTAATTCGCGAATCACATTTCCGGCATTTAAGCCTTTATCTGCTACTAATTCTTTTGAAATATAACAATGAATATTTGGTGAACCTTCTTCAATTGAAGCCAAAACTACAAATGAATTAGGTTTAAAAGTTCCAACAGCTTGTGTTAAATCTTTTGTGGCGCTCATGGACAAATCGACTTGTTTCGCTAAGAAATTAATTCCGTTTACTTCCGTAAATTCCGAAACTAAATTAGCCGATAATCCGTCGATTTTCTCTTTTACTAATTGTTCGATTTGTTTTTTCAACTTCGCATTATCGTCTTGTAACGTTGCCACCGATTTTAAAATATCTTGAGGATTTTTCAACGTTTCTTTGATTTCTGCTAAAGTACTTTCTTGCGTTTTGTAGAAATCTTTCACCGCATCACCCGTAATTGCTTCCACACGACGAATTCCAGCCGCAACTGCGCCTTCAGAAACAATTTTAAAATGCCAAATATCAGCAGTATTCTTCACGTGAATTCCACCACATAATTCCTTACTATCGCCAAATTCAATCATACGAACGGTATCTCCGTATTTTTCACCAAATAAAGCCATCGCGCCTAATTCCATTGCTTGTTGAATTGGAATATTTCTGTGTTCTACTAATTGTATTTGTTCTTCAATTCGAGCATTTACAAAAGCTTCAACCTTACGTAATTCTTCATCCGTAACTTTAGAAAAATGAGAGAAATCGAAACGTAAATAATTCGGATTCACTAACGAACCTTTTTGCTCTACATGCGTTCCTAAAACCGTTCTCAAAGCCAAATGCATCAAATGCGTCGCCGAGTGATTTTTAGAAGTCGCAGTTCTTAAATTGGTATTCACTTTCGCTACAAAACTCGCTTCCACATTTTCTGGAAGTTGTTTGGCGAAGTGTAAAATTAAATTGTTTTCTTTTTTCGTATCGATGATTTCAATCGTTTCATTCGCAGAAACCAATGTTCCTTTATCTCCTACTTGTCCACCACCTTCTGGATAAAATGGTGTATTATCTAAAACGATTTGGTATAAAATTCCGTCTTTTTTAGAATCAACTTTTCTGATACGCGTGATTTTTACATCGTTTTCCGTTTGGTCATAACCTACGAACGTTTCTACATTTCCAGAAACGAACACTTTCCAATCTTCTGTTGAAACTTCGGATGCCGCACGTGAACGTGCTTTTTGTTTTTGCAATTCTACTTCGAAATCAGCTTCATTAAATGAAAATCCTTTTTCTTTTAAAATCAACGCTGTTAAATCTTTTGGAAATCCGAAAGTATCATATAATTCGAATGCTTTTTCTCCTGAAACTTCTTTACCTGAAGTGTTTTGCATTACGTTATCTAACAATTGAATTCCTTGTTCTAAGGTTCTTAAAAACGAAGCTTCTTCTTCGCGAATTACATTGGTAACCAAATGTTGTTGCGCTTTAATTTCTGGGAAAAATTCACCCATTTGATTCGCTAACACTTCCACCAATTTATTGATAAAAGGCTCTTTCGTACCTAAGAATGTAAATCCGTAACGAATCGCACGACGCAAAATTCTACGAATGACATAACCTGCTCCAGTATTTGAAGGCAATTGTCCGTCTGCAATAGCGAAAGCCACCGCACGAACGTGATCGACAATGACACGAATAGCAATGTTCGTTTTGTTTTGTTCCTCTGATATGTTTTTTACTTCGTTTGAAGTGTATTGTAATCCTGTAATTGCTGAAACTTTCGCGATAAGCGGCGTGAAAACATCCGTATCATAATTGGAAGTTACATTTTGCATCGCCATACACAAACGCTCAAATCCCATTCCGGTATCTACGTGTTGCGCCGGTAATTTTTCTAAAGAACCATCCGCTTTACGATTGAATTCCATGAAAACGTTGTTCCAAATTTCTACCACTTGCGGATGATCCGCGTTGACTAAACTTCTTCCAGAAACAGCTGTTCTTTCTGCATCTGTACGCAAATCGATATGAATTTCAGAACATGGGCCACACGGACCTTGATCGCCCATTTCCCAGAAATTGTCTTTTTTATTTCCTAAAATAATTCGGTCTTCTGGTACGAATTGTTTCCAAATATCCCACGCTTCTTGATCGAAAGGCACATTGTCTTCTGTACTTCCTTCAAAAACAGAAACATACAAACGATCTTTATCTAATTTCAATACTTCCGTTAGAAATTCCCAAGCCCAAGGCAAAGCTTCTTTTTTAAAATAATCACCAAACGACCAGTTTCCTAACATTTCGAACATGGTATGGTGATAGGTATCAAAACCTACATCTTCTAGATCATTATGCTTTCCCGAAACACGTAAACACTTTTGTGTATCGGTAATTCGTGGACTTTTTGGGGTTCCATTTCCTAAGAAAAACTCTTTAAATTGCGCCATTCCCGAGTTGTTAAACATCAGGGTTGGATCATCTTTTAAAACAATTGGTGCCGAAGGAACTATAGTATGTCCTTTGCTTTCAAAAAATTGTAAATACGCTTTTCTTATGTCTTGTGATTTCATTTGTATGGTATTTATGGAAAAACTAAAATTTCTGTTTCAAAATTGAAACTTTTCTAAAGATTTTTCGTATAATAATTGTTACTTTGTAATAACGAGTGCAAAAATAGCATATTTTTAAGTTATGTCGAAAAAAGTTAAGTATTATTACGATACCGAAAATTTAGCGTACCGAAAAATCAAACCTAAAAAAGGAAGAAATTTAGGCTTTGGTGCCTTGTTTTTATTGGCTTCGGCATTATTCGGCTTCCTTTTTTACTTTTTTATATCGAGTTCAGGGTATTTTAGTACACCAAAAGATAAAATGCAAGCCAGAGAAATGGCCAATTTAAAACTAAACTATGTTATTTTAAACAAGAAAATTGATGCTTTAAATGAAGTATTAGCGAATGTTGAGGAACGAGACAACAATATTTACAAAGTTTATTTTAATACCGCTTCTGCAGGTGAAACGGAGGCCGACAAAGAAATCATCACCAAAACACGTTTTAAAAATTTGTTAGCGATGAATAATGAACAATTAATTTCATCAACATCCGACAGAATTAAAGCTCTTTCTGAAGGACTCGTACATCAATCAAAATCATTAGATAAAATTTTAGCATTGGCCAAATCGAAAGAAAAATTTCTAGCCTCTATACCAGCCATTCAACCGGTTAAAAATGAGCAATTAAAACATATGGCTTCGGGTTATGGATATCGAAGCGACCCTTTTACTAAAGCTAGAAAAATGCACAAAGGAATGGACTTTACTTCTCCAACAGGAACGCCCGTTTACGCTACAGGTGATGGTGTAGTTCGTAGAGCCGATGCGGGTGCTTCTGGGTTTGGAAACCACATTGTCATTAGTCACGGTTTTGGATATGAGACTTTATACGCCCATTTAAGCCGTTACAATTGTCGCCCTGGCAAACACGTGAAACGTGGTGATGTGATTGGTTTTGTGGGAAGTACAGGAAGAAGTCAGGCGCCTCACTTACATTATGAAGTACACAAAGGTGGAAGTGTCGTAAACCCAATTAACTTCTATTATGGAAATATTTCCGCAGTAGAATACATGGCCATCGCAAAAATGGCAACGCAAGAGAATCAGTCATTTGACTAGTGTTCAGTATTCATTCACAGTGTTCAGTTAACAGATAGTTAAAAATTAAAATGCATATAAATCTTCCAGAAAACAAACGATATTACAGCATGGGTGAAATTGCCACTGCATTTGGAGTAAACCAATCGCTTATTCGCTTTTGGGACAAAGAATTTGATATTCTGAAACCCAAGAAAAACGCGAAAGGAAATCGCATGTTTACCCCTGAAGATGTCAAAAATTTGCAATTAATCTATCATTTGGTAAAAGAACGCGGCTTTACCCTTGAAGGTGCCAAAGTGCATCTCAAAGAAGGGCAACAAAAAACATTGGACAAATTCGAAATCATTCGTAAACTAGAATCTATTAAAACACAACTAACAAATATTAAAAACGAATTGTAACACTTTGACAAGCTCAATGTGTAACAATTAAAAATAAAATCGACTAATTAACTAAAGAAAACTAACTTTTAAATTAAACTAACATGAAAAGATTTTTGCCTTGGATTATTGGAGCTGTGTTGCTTTTTGGAATTTACAGCTGGGTTAAAGGAATAAACAACACTGCCGTGACTTTGGGTCAAACAGTTGAACAAACTTGGGGAGATGTGCAAACATCATATCAAAGAAGAAACGACTTAATTGGAAATTTAGTTAACACCGTTAAAGGAGCTGCCGATTTCGAAAAAAGCACTTTAACCGCAGTTGTAGAAGCCCGTGCCAAAGCCACTTCGGTAAATGTTGATCCAACAAATATCACTCCAGAACAATTGGCTGAATTTAACAAAGCACAAAGTGGTGTTTCTTCTGCTTTATCACGATTATTGGTAACAGTAGAGGCATATCCTGATTTGAAAGCCAATCAAAATTTCTTGAAATTACAAGACGAATTGGCTAGCACTGAAAATCAAATTTTAACCGCTAGAACGCGTTTTAACGAAGCCGTTAAACCATATAACACTCATATTAAAACGTTCCCAAATTCATTATTTGCTGGAATGTTTGGTTTCAAAGAAAAAGCGTATTTTAATGCTGTTGAAGGAGCTGAAAAACCAGTTGAAGTAAAATTCTAATTCGAATCACATGTCAAAAGTAGAAGATTTTTTAACCTATGAAGAAGAACAAGAAATTGTAGAAGCTATTCGTATGGCTGAAAGTGAAACTTCTGGCGAAATTAGAGTACATATAGAAAAAACAACTTCCATGGATCCGTTTGATCGTGCCATGGAAGTTTTCCACCTTTTAAAAATGGATCAAACCCAACTCAAAAATGGCGTTTTGATTTATTTAGCAGTCAAAGATCATGCATTTATTATTTGTGGAGACAAAGGAATAAACGATGTGGTGACTCCTGATTTTTGGGATTGCACCAAAGACATTATGACTGCTCATTTCAAAAATGGAAATTTCAAGCAAGGTCTTATCGATGGAATTACCAGAGCCGGCGAACAACTTAGAAAGTATTTCCCTTGGGAACATGGCGATACAAATGAATTATCAAACGAAATATCAAAAGGATAAAATGAAAAATTACAACGTACAAAACACAAAGTACAAAAGCTTGTTTTACCTATTGTTTGTATTCTTTCATTTCACCGCTATATCATGGGCCCAATTTACCATTCCTGAAATTCCGAAATTGCAAACTTCGGTTTATGATTATGCCGATGTTTTAAACCCAAGCGAAGAAAAACAATTAGAACAAAAACTAATTCAATATTCCGATTCAACAACCACACAAATTGTGGTCATCACCATCGAAAGTTTGAAAGGTGAAGATGTGAGTCTGCTTGCCACCAAATGGGGACACACATGGGGTATTGGAGGCACTCAAAAAGACGATAACGGCGTTGTTATTTTAGTAGCTAAAAACGACCGAAAAATTGCGATTAATCCAGGTTATGGTCTCGAAGATCGTCTAACCGCTGGAATTGGCGGCGAAATTATTCGAAATATCATCATACCCGAATTCAAAGCTGGAAGCTATTACAACGGACTAGACAAAGGTGCCGATGCTCTTTTTGAAGTTTTTAAAGGCAAATACAAAGGCGAACGTAAGTCCGACAAAGAACCCAACATTCCTATTGTTCCAATCATTATTATTTTTATCATTATTCTGGTGCTAATTTCCAGAAACAAAGGCGGTGGCAATTCTGGCAATCGCGGTGGCGGTTTAGACTTATCGGATATTATTATTCTGAGTAGTTTGGGTCGCGGTGGTTTTGGTGGAGGCTCTTCATCTGGCGGTGGTTTTGGTGGAAGCGGAGGCTTTGGTGGTGGTTTTGGTGGCGGAGGTTTCTCAGGTGGCGGAAGTAGCGGAAGCTGGTAAAACTCTCTGTTCAGTGTTCCAAATTAAACCAATTCAATACTTTCTAATTCTTTTTTAAAAATTTTTACCACCCTACTCCTCAACACCGAATAGTGCAACAACTTCGGAAAAAAGCGTTTTAAATATACGCCCAATACTTCCTTTCGGCCTATATAGGCTTCAAATTTTCGTTTTTCGATGGCTTTTATCATTCGGGTAGCAAAAACAGGAACCGGTAATCCGTTTTTTGTCGCTTCGTCATCGGTCATTTGCAAGGATCCGTCACCAGTTAATGCTTTTTTCGCCAAATTGGTTTGTACAAATCCGGGGCAAATTAGTGTAACGTTTATACCATCTTTTTGGTGTTCCATTCGCAATACATCATAAAAACCATGAACGGCATGTTTGGCGCCACAATATCCCGAACGATAAGGCGAACCAAATTTTCCCATCAAACTAGTTACTGCCACAAAATAACCACTTTGATTTTGAATAAAATGAGGCAACAAGGCTTTGGTTAATGCTACAACTGCTAGATAATCAACTTCAATTAGTTTTTTATCGACTGAAAAATCAGTTTCGTTCAGTAACGAACGTTGACTGATGCCTCCGTTATTAATGAGCACATCAATTTTTCCGAAGATGGCAATGGCTTTCGCTACATGTTCTTTGGCGTGATCAAAATCGGATAAATCGAAAGGAAGTATTTCAGTGGTAGCATTACAACCATTTTTTACACGCTCCAATTCGGATACATTTCGACCAGAAAGAATCAATTTGCAATTCTTTTTTGCCAATTCATAAGCTAATCCTTCTCCAATTCCCGAAGAAGCACCTGTAATCCAAATTATTTTGTCATTTAACTGCATAAAAAAAGTCCATTGAACTATAAAGTTAATGAACTTTTTTATTTTTTAAGCTATATCACTTCTCTTGAAGCACTTAGATTATTTCTCTCTAATATAAATATCGATTGGCACTCCTTCAAAGTTCCAGTTTTCACGAATTTTATTTTCTAAAAATCGTTTATATGGCTCTTTTACATATTGAGGTAAGTTGGCAAAAAACACAAACTGTGGCACTGGCGTTGGCAACTGCATGCAATACTTGATTTTTACATATTTCCCTTTTAATGCTGGTGGCGGCATAGTTTCGATGATTTTCAACATATGCTCGTTGAATTTAGAAGTCGAAATACGTTGTTTTCTATTTTCAAAAACCTTAACCGCTTCTTCTAATGCTTTTAGTAAACGTTGTTTGGTTAATGCTGAAACAAATAAAATAGGCACATCGGTAAACGGTTGCAATTGTTCACGGATTTTCGCTTCATAATCACGAGTAGACATGGTGTCTTTTTCTACCAAATCCCATTTATTTACAAGAATCACAATTCCTTTTCGGTTTTTTTCAGCCAACCAAAAAATACTTTGATCTTGCCCTTCAAATCCGCGTGTTGCATCAATCATTAAGATACAAACATCACTATGTTCAATGGCTCTTACCGAACGCATTACCGAGTAAAATTCTAAATCTTCTTTTACTTTGGCTTTACGGCGAATTCCTGCGGTATCTACCAAGTTAAATTCAAATCCGAAACGATTGTATTTGGTATCAATAGCATCACGAGTCGTTCCGGCAATATCAGTCACCACAAATCGATCTTCACCAATTAACGCGTTGATAAACGATGATTTTCCTGCATTTGGTCGTCCCACCACACAAAAACGCGGTAACGGATCTTCTTCTTCCACAGCATCCGGCATTTCAGGCAATACTTTTACAAGCTCATCCAATAATTCTCCCGTTCCACTTCCACTCATTCCGGCAATGGTAAAATAATCCCCTAATCCAAGGTTGTAAAACTCTAAAGCATCCTGTTCGCGTTTCCCGCTATCTACTTTATTTACCGCTAAAAGCACCGGTTTGGTTACTTTACGTAGTAATTTTGCTACTTCTTCATCCATTGGTGTAATCCCTTCTTCCACATCTACTACAAAGATGATAGCATCGGCTTCATCGATAGCTAATTCAACTTGACGACGGATTTCACCTTCAAAAATATCGTCTGAACCTTTGACATATCCACCTGTATCAATTACCGAAAATTCTTTTCCATTCCATTCACTTTTTCCATAGTTTCTGTCACGAGTTACACCCGAAACCGAATCTACAATAGCTTCACGACGCTGAATTAATCGATTAAAAAACGTAGATTTCCCTACATTAGGTCTTCCTACAATGGCTACTATATTGTTCATATTATTTTTTTGAGTGTGCAAAAGTACACTTTTTTAAGTCGTTATTGAAATTTTACGGGTATCATTTTCATTTAAACCCATTTACACCAATATTTAAAGTATTCATTTTAAACAATTTGAAAGAAAAACAAGGGTTTGAATTAAAAAAATGTATATTAGTCACAACCAAATTTAAAAATTATGAATACCGAGGATAGCATTTCCCTTAGACTCCGTTTTTACAAAGATTTGAATGAAACCGTTGATGTGGTGAGGCAAAAATTTATAGACTACAAAGAGCGACTTCCGAGTGATTATCAAATGAAAATTAGACGAAATCATATTCAGTTTACGATTGTTGGAGAAAAACAACGCTATTGGTCGCCATACTTATCTATAGAGCTTGAAGAAAAAGAAGGCAGTAATGGCCAAGCTACTCATATTAGAGGACTTTTTGGTCCCGCACAAACGATGTGGACATTTTTCATATTCCTCCATTTCATCATTGCTGGTGTTTTTCTGGTCTTTGCAATGTTTGCTTTTTCCAATTATTTGTTAAAAACACCCTACACTAAGGAAATAATTATTTCCATTTTGATGGTTACCGCTTGGGTGTTACTCTATTTTATTGGGAGACAAACTAGAGAAAACGGCTATGGTCAAATGGAAGAACTAGAACAAGAATTCCTTAAAATAATCAAATAATTTATTTCTGATTGTACCCGAATCTTTTTAACTGATACGCATTATTTCGCCAATCTTTATTCACTTTTACAAACATTTCGATATGAATTTGTTTGCCAAAGAACTTCTCTAAGTCTTGACGAGCTTCAATTCCTACGCGTTTGATTGCAGCCCCTTTATGACCAATAATAATGCCTTTTTGAGTTTCGCGTTCGACCATAATAACGGCACGAATTCGGATAATCTCTTCGTCTTCTATGAATTCTTCCGTTTCAATTTCTACGGCATACGGAATTTCCTTATCATAATGCAATAAGATTTTCTCACGAATGGTTTCATTTACAAAAAAACGCTCTGGCTTATCAGTTAATGCATCTTTCGGATAAAAGGGTGGTGACTCTGGAAGTAATTCTAAAATTCGATCAAAAACAGTTTGAACATTAAAGTTTTCTAATGCCGAAATTGGAAAAATTTCTGCATTTGGTACTTTTTCTTGCCAAATAGCCACTTGTTCTTCTAATTGTTCCTGATTGGATTTATCGATTTTATTCAACAATAATAAAACTGGAATCTTCGAATGAATAATTTTATTGAAAAAAGACTCATCTTTTAATTCTTTTTCACCGATTTCAACCATATAAATCAAAATATCTGCATCTTCAAAAGCCGATTTCACAAAATCCATCATAGAAGATTGCAAATCATATGCTGGTTTTATAATCCCTGGCGTATCTGAAAACAACACCTGGAAATCTTCTCCATTCACAATACCTAGAATACGATGACGAGTTGTTTGTGCTTTACTAGTAATAATAGAAAGACGCTCTCCAACAAATGCATTCATCAAAGTAGATTTCCCTACGTTTGGATTACCAATTATATTTACATAACCTGCTTTGTGTGACATAGTGCAAAATTTTAACAAAGATACATAAAAAAAGCCACTCAATTGAGTGGCTTACTTAGTAGCGGGAACAGGACTCGAACCTGTGACCTTCGGGTTATGAGCCCGACGAGCTGCCTACTGCTCTATCCCGCGCTGTTTCGAGTGCAAATATACAACCATTATTCATATTAGCAAGTATTTTTATAAAAATAATAATTTTATTTTTTAACCTACTTGTTTTCAGGTTTTATACATTTGAAATAAGAAAATTTAAAATGGAAAAACTTAACAACATCATCTTTTATAACATTGATAAGGCAATAAAAACCTACCGAATGTATGCCATGAAAAAAATTCGGGAAAACGGCTATAAAATAACAATTGACCAGTGGCTGATTATAAAATCAATTTTAGAAAACCCACAAATCTCCCAGCAAGAACTTGCCAAAAATGTCTTTAAAGACAATGCCTCTGTTACTAGAATCATTGAAATCATGGTAAAATCTAACTATTTAAGTCGCAAAGTCGACATTAATGACAGAAGGAAATCTATCTTATCTGTCACTACAGAGGGCAAAGAGATTATAAAAAAAGTGCAAAACATTGTACTCGAAAACCGAAAAGTAGCACTTAAAGAAATTAGCGATGAAGAGTTAGACAGGATGAATAAAAATCTGCAGAAAATCATTAAAAACTGCTCTTAAATCCTAATGAAAAGTTAATTTTTCGCCAAAATAGCTTAAACATGTAACAAAGTGTAAAGAGCGAATACTTATCTTTAATTATTTATTTGATATATCAAGTTTCAATCATTCAATCAAAATTAAAATCAAAAGAAAATGAAGAGTAGAAAGTTACTGTATCTGTTTGTTGGTATAATAGTATCCACTTCAGTATTCGCACAAGGACCAAATCCTAATGTCACCAAAAAGCAAAAATTAACCGAAAACCAGTTAAAACGCTGGAGTCATTTGGATTTAGAAAAAGACAGTATTCCGGGCATGAGTATAGACCGCGTGTATTCCGAATTACTAAAAGGAAAAAAAGGAAAAAAGGTAATTGTAGGGGTTGTAGATTCGGGGGTAGATATTGACCACGAAGATTTAAAATCGGTTATTTGGACCAATAAAAAAGAAATCGCAGGTAACGGTATTGACGATGATAAAAATGGTTATATCGATGATGTTCACGGATGGAATTTCTTAGGGACTATTGAAAATGAAAACCTAGAATTAACTCGAATGCTAAAAAAACCGGATGATGGTTCTCAAGCCTATAAAGACGCAAAAGCAATCTATGATAAAAAAATGGAAACACTTTTGTCTAATAAACAACAAGTAGATGCTATTTTCGCTGCCAATAAAGCGATAAGTACTTACTTAAAAAAAGAAGATTTTACTATAGATGAAGTAAAAGCCATCACAACAGAGGATGCAGAATTAAAGAAAAGCATTGAAGTCTTTACGAAAATTGGCAAAGCTGGAACTGCTTTCATGACCAACGTAACTAAATTTAAAACACAAGTTTACAATCAGTTAAACTACAATTACAATTTAGAATATGACGGACGAAAATTAATTGGTGATAATCCAGAAGACATTAACGATAAAAATTACGGTAACAATATAGTATATGGGCCAACTAAAGAAGGATCTCTACACGGAACTCACGTAGCAGGAATTATTGCTCAATCTCGTAATAATAATTTAGGCGGAGATGGTATTGCTGATAATGTTGAAATCATGTCGGTTCGTGCCGTGCCAAATGGAGATGAGTATGATAAAGATGTAGCTTTAGCTATTCGTTATGCGGTAGATAATGGCGCAAAAGTGATCAACGCAAGTTTTGGTAAAAATTATTCTCCTCAAAAACAATGGGTGTATGATGCTATAAAGTATGCCGAAAGTAAGGATGTGTTAATTGTTCACGCTGCTGGAAATGATTCAAAAGACATTGATGTTGAACCCAATTTCCCGAATGATTCTGATGACCAAAAAACAGAATTTGCCGATAATGTAATTACAGTTGGCGCATTAAACTTCGAAAACGGTAAAAAAATCGTCGCCAATTTCTCTAACTATGGAAAATTGAATGTAGATGTATATGCCCCAGGTGTAAAAATCTATGCAACTACACCAAATGGCGAATACCAATACTTACAAGGTACTTCAATGGCATCTCCTAATGTTGCAGGCGTAGCGGCTATGGTTCGTTCGTATTATCCAAATTTATCCGCAAAAGAAGTAAAAGGAATCATCATGAATTCTGGAACAACTATTTCTGAAGATGTAGTGGTTGGTGGAGATCCAAAAGATGTTCGCCCTTTTAATGCATTGTCAAAATCAGGAAAAATTGTAAATGGTTTTACGGCAATGACTTTGGCTGAAAAAATGAGTAACGAAAAAATGAAATCGAAAAAATTTCCTAAAAAAAGCAAAACTTTTAAGAACTAATTCAACCCAGTAAAATTAAATATTTTCGATTTAAAACAAATTAATATGAAATTATCTAATTGATTTCTATACTTTTGCACCGCAAAAAAAAAATAAACCAACAAGGTTTATACCTATTTTTAAAATTTATGAAAAGAGTTGTTGAGTACAGAAAACTATTGGAAGTTGACAAAAATGTTACTTTAAAAGAATTAAAAACGATTTACAGAAACAGTATGAAAGATGCTCATCCTGATAAATTTGTGAATGACGAAGCGGGTAAATTAGCTGCGGAAGAAAGAAGTAAGGAAATTATTGGCGCTTACCATTTTCTAGTAAGTATTGCTGCTGAAACCGTTGAAAAAAACTTACCAGAATACCAAGAAACAGTTAACAACTCAACTATTCTTGATTTTTATTTAGAAAAGCAAACGTTGTATGTGACGTATTTAAACGGAGTATCTTATGAATACATTGGAGTTCCTAAAAACGTTTACATCAAAATGATTAATGCCGAATCGCCAAATCGTTTTGCAAAACGTCACATTTATGGAAATTATATTTACAGAAAATCGGGCGAATTAGTTGAAGCTTAGTTTTCCGAATACTATAAAAAAGCCTTTCATTTCTGAAAGGCTTTTTTTATTTATTGGAATTTAAAACATCTTCTACAAACAAGTCAATTTGTTCCATGGATACGTTGGGCATACAAATAATGTGCGACATTCCTTTTTCGGTGGCCAATTGCCATTTTCCACAAACTTCTTCTGAAGGAGATGGAAAAATCACAGTTATAGCATTCGGATTGCGCCAAGCTTTAACTCCAATCGCATTCAATTTTTGTTCCGTATAGGCCGCTACATGCAAACTATGTGCCGTGCGTTTTGCAAAACCTTCCACACCTAATTTCTTGATAGCATACCACAAAAACAAAGGACTATGTCCGTTTCTAGAACCCGTAATAGTTGCATCAGACGAACCGATATAAGCGATTTTTTTAGCCACGCGATCCCTGTTATCTTTTTTGACTACCACTACTCCCGAAGGCATTGGCGAACCAATAAACTTATGTCCACTCACCGAAATACTATCGCAACCATCTTCAAAATCGAACGAAGGCCTTGGATTGACAAAAGGAGCAAAACCACCTGCCAAAGCCGCATCTGCATGAATATAATGTTTTTCAATCGCCATTTCTGTCATCATATTCTTAATCGCCCCAATATTATCTTTGGCCTCAGTCATTGTGGTCCCAATATTGGCCACAACAACTACCGGACGATGGCGGTTATATCGAATCGCTTCTTTTAAATCGGCGTAATCAATCTCCCCATTTTCTTGTGATCGAATAATCACATATTCCATATTTAAAAGTGTCACATTTTTCTGAATACTGTAATGAGTCGCTTCCGAAAAATACACCATAGCATTTGGGTATAATTCGCGAGCCACATACAAACCATATAAATTCCCTTCCGAACCACCATTGGTTACATAACCCCAAACATTTTCAGGATTGGCACGAAATAGATCAGCAAAAAAATGCACTACTTCGCGCTCCATTTGACGAGAATCGACTTTATAGGTCGATTTTACAAAAGGATCACCTAAATTATTCATAGGATACTGCAAAAACGGCATCAATTCGGAATAATCAAAATCTTTAGCAACAGGATACCCTAAAAAATATTCGGTAGTTTCTTTAACTTGAGACAATAAATCATTTAAACGCGTTGAAATATCCATTTTTTTAAATTTTTAACAAAAATAATATTTGCAAATTATATTCCTATATAAACTTTAAATTTTAGATAAAAAATCTATTATATTTCATTTTAAAAGAAAAAAATTACAAAACATGACTAATTAAAAAATTCTTATATTTGAGTAACTAACCAAAAAACAAAGAATATGGAAATTAATTTTTTAGCACTTTTATTAGCTGCTGCATCAACACTTGTTGTCGGATTTATTTGGTACAACCCTAAAGTTTTCGGAAACATTTGGATGAAAGAATCAGGAATGACTGAAGACAAAATGAAAGGTGCCAATATGGCTATGATATTTGGACTCTCGTTCTTTTATGCATTTTTAATCTCTTTTCTAATGCAAATGTTAACTATTCATCAATTTGGCGCGTTAGGCATGGTTGGAGGTGATCCGGCTTTAGCCAAACCATCCTATGCAGCTTTTATGACCGATTATGGAGATGCATTCCGCACTTTCAAACATGGTGCTTTACATGGAACATTAACCGGTATTTTCTTGGCATTGCCTCTAATTGGAACTAACGCCTTGTTTGAAAGAAGAAGCTTCAAATACGTTTTGGTAACTGGAGGATTCTGGATTGTTTGCTTCGCTATCATGGGTGGAATTATTTGTTCAATGAAATAATAATTAACATTTTATTATAATACAATCGCTCTATCTTTGACATAGAGCGATTTTTTTGACTTTGGATTCGATTACATTTAAAATTCACAACCGCATTTCTCAACTTCCCACTACTTGGAATCAAGTAGCAAGCAGTAATGCCTTTTTGCAAACACAGTATTTGTCGGTTTTAGAGGCATCGGCACCCGTAAACATGCAGTGTTTTTACATTTCCATTTACGAGAAAGAAACACATATAGGTGTTGCGCTTGCTCAATACCTTGAAGTAGGCAAATTAGAATCATTTGGAGACAGAGACAGTTGTTTAAAAACAAAAATCAGAAATTTTATTTTTAGAAATTTTGCTTCACACGTGCTTTTTCTGGGGAATAATATGATTACCGGACAAAACGGATATGCTTTTAATAAAGAAATCGACTTTGAATGCATTAGTGATTTGCTACTGCAATGTTCGGAAGCGATTATCGCCTATTTTAAAAAACAAAACATCACCATTCATATAGTGTCTTTTAAAGACTTTTATCAGGATTGTAGCATCGAATTAAAAAAACATTCCTTTTCGAACATTTTTGAGTTTAATGTACAACCTAATATGATTTTCGAATTGGATCCGCAATGGAAAACGGCTGAAGATTACATTAATTCGTTGGCTAAAAAATACCGAGACCAATACAAACGTTCGCATAAAAAATTTGAAGGAATTGAGGTACGCGAATTATCTTATAATGAAATTGTATTGCACGAAGAACGCATTCACGAATTGTATCATTATGTTGCCAAAAATGCGCCTTTCAATACCTTTTTCTTAGCTAAGCATCATTTTTCTACATTCAAAAAACAATGTGGTCATCAATTTAGATTGTGTGGTTATTTTTTTGAAGGCAAACTTGTTGGCTTTCACACCTTACTTTTAAACGGAAAAACTCTGGAAACCTATTTCTTGGGTTACGATGATCATGTTCAAAAAGAAAAGATGTTGTATTTAAACATGTTGTACAACATGACCGAGTTTGGAATACAAAATCAATTTGAAGAAATTATTTTTGGAAGAACAGCTTTAGAGATTAAAAGTTCTATTGGAGCCAAACCAGTAACGATGTCTGGATTTATATTTCACAGCAACAAACTCATCAATAGGTACATTGGTAAAATCTTCGAAAAACTCGAACCACCCATAGAGTGGCAACAACGTCATCCATTTAAATAATATCCTTTAAAATACGTCTACCTTTTAAAACCTGAATTAAAGTCCGTCAATTTCCAATTGCACCATTTCCCAATCGGACAACAATTTATCCAATTCCTGTTTTTTCTTTTCGTAAGCCGCGAAAAAACTGGCATTTTCTATATGTTTATCATAATTGGAAGCCAGCTCCTTATCATCTTGTTGGATATCAATTTCTAATTGTTTGATTTGACTTTCAATTTTAGACAATCGGTTTTGAAGCGATTTGTTTTTCTTTTGATCTTCGTATGAAAGCGATTTATTTACTTTGTTATCAACTACTTGCGAGCTTGAACTAGCCACATCTTTTTTCTCTACTTCACGCATGTTTTCCAAATTGCGTTGTTCTAAGAAATAGTTGATATCGCCTAAATATTCTTTGATTTTTTGATCTTTGAATTCATAAACCAAATTCGACATGCCCTGCAAGAAGTCACGATCGTGAGAAACCAATAGCAAAGTCCCTTCAAATTTTTGCAAAGCTGCTTTTAGTACATTTTTAGATTTTATATCCAAGTGATTCGTTGGCTCATCCATTAGCAACACATTAATTGGTTGCAATAATAATTTACACAGGGCCAAACGGTTTCGTTCCCCACCCGAAAGTACTTTCACTTTCTTCTCTACATCATCACCTCGGAATAAGAAAGAACCTAACATATCGCGAACTTTAGAACGGTTGGTATCTGTTGCTGCGTCTTCCATGGTTTGAAGCAGTGTAATTTCACCATCTAAATATTCGGCTTGATTTTGCGCAAAATAACCCACTTGCACGTTATGACCTAATTTTATGGTTCCTTCAAATTCAAATTCGTTTACAATCGCTTTAATGAATGTTGATTTCCCTTGTCCGTTTTGACCAACGAAAGCAATTTTACTTCCTCGTTCCACCAAAAGCGAAATATCTTTTAAAATCACTTTATCGCCATAAGCTTTGGTTACATGTTCGGCTTCTACTACTACTCTACCCGGAACTTTAGAAAGCGGAAAAGAGATATTCATAACGGAATTATCATCTTCATCGACTTCAATTCGTTCAACTTTATCTAGTTTTTTAATTAAAGACTGCGCCATTGATGCTTTGGATGCTTTGGCGCGGAACTTTTCAATTAACTTTTCCGTTTCTTCAATTTTCTTGGCTTGATTTTTTTGAGTTGCCAATTGCTTTTCGCGAATTTCATGACGTAATTCTAAATATTGCGAATACGGTTTATTAAAATCGTATGCTTTTCCTAAAGAAATTTCGATAGTTCGATTGGTCACATTATCTAAAAACATTTTATCATGCGAAACAATCACAACCACACCAGGATAATTACGAAGGAAATTTTCCAACCAAATAATACTTTCGATATCCAAGTGATTCGTTGGCTCATCTAAAAGCAATATATCATTCGATTGTAGCAATAGTTTCGCTAATTCGATACGCATACGCCATCCACCAGAAAAAGTTTCCGTTTGATTGTTAAAAACCTCTCTTTTGAAACCTAATCCCAGAAGAATTTTTTCGGTATCACCTACATAATTGTAACCACCAAGCAATTCAAATCGATGAGTATAATCGGATAAATCTTCAATAATTTGCGAATATTCTTCGCTTTCATAATCGGTACGAGTCACCAATTGATGATTAATTTCTTCTAATTTTTTTTCAACCTGTTTAATATCGGTAAAAGCTTGATACGCTTCTTCCAAAACAGTTCTTCCTTGTTCAAAATCGATATCCTGACGCAAAAACCCAATACGAACTTCCTTTTCGGTTGCAATTTGACCAGAATCCGGTTTAAAATCACCAGCCAATATTTTAAGCATGGTTGATTTTCCAGCGCCATTTTTTCCAACAAGACCTACTCGGTCTCCTGCTCCCATTCTAAAAGTTACTTCTTCAAAAAGATAAGTACCACCAAAAGAAACCGATAAATTATGAATATTTAGCATAAATGTGATTAATGTTACAAAGGTAGTTTTTAAATTTCTGTACCTTTGAAGAAATTTTTTGCAAATGTTAAAAAAAGGAATGAAAGGACACAGCATTTTAACAGGAAGTTGTCCAAAATGTAATCAAGAAAGTATGTATGTAGGTAAAAACATGTTTAATCCTTCGTATACTATCAAAATGAATAAAAAATGTAGCCACTGTGGTTTACATTATCAAATAGAACCTTCTTTTTTTTATGGCTCTATGTATGTGAGCTATGCCGTTGGGGTTGGATTTGGTGTGGCAGCTTTTATCGTTTTCTATTTTTTCCTAAAAACGGATTTAAAAACGGCATTCATAGGAATTTGTGGAACGCTATTAGGATTCATGCCTATTATTATGCGTCTATCCAGAAATATTTGGATTAACTTTTTCGTCAGTTATGATAAAGACTGGGCTTCAAAAAAATAATTACTTTTTCTTTTTATCAAAACGAACAATATCGATTTGAGGATCTAAAGGAATTTTATTTTCAATATTTTCAAACAATGCTTTAGCCAACCAAGGACCGAGCATGACTCCTCGTGTACCCAAACCATTTAAAATATGGATATTTTTGTGTAGAACATGATGCCCAACTAACGGTCTACGATCTTTTACCGTAGGTCGAACCCCAGCAAAATGATTAATAATTTCAAAGTCACAATCAATTAATTCTTTAAGATTGTCAATTAATTCTTGTTTACCTTCTTTCGTTGGGGTATTTGTTTTGTCCTCCCAATTATAAGTAGCACCAACTTTAAACATATTGTCACCGATAGGCAAAATAAAAATACTTGCTTTTAAAATAACATCAAGGTTTAACTGAGGTGCTTTAATTATAATTAATTCTCCTTTAGTACCATCTAACGGCAAATGATTGAAATACGGATTTGAATGCATCCCAAAACCATCTGAAAAGATGATGTTTTTGGCTGCTAAACCATTATAAGAAACATAAACATCTGTAATTTCTAATTGCGAATAATTGAATGATTCATTGATAAAGCAATTGAATTTTGACAAATACCGAATATAATTATCTAACAAAATTGCCACATCTACGTAACCCGTTTGCTTTACTTGACCAAAGCCAAATGTAGAAGTAATCGACTTGTACTGTTTGTGAATGATTTCAGTAGCTAAAAAAGGGACTAAATTGGGTTTATCGGCTGCTTGAAACCAGTTATTTTGCTCTTCGAT